>JANMMV010000149.1:0-8676 GCA_031373565.1 Saprospiraceae bacterium | reverse complement strand
GCCATTATTTTGTAGACCATCGGAGCACGTACTAGAATTACATGGTGGACAAAGCGTACCACCACAATCTACTGCCGTTTCATTGCCATTTCGGATACCATCGGTACATGTAGCGCATGGAGGACAAAGGCCACCACAGTCTATGCCAGTCTCACCTAGGTCTATATCCCTTATTCCATTTGAACACTCGACTCCTGCAGGTATTAAGATATCAGGTCCCTTAACACAAAGCCCACATGATCCACCACAATCGACTCCTGTTTCGTTACCATCTTGTGTTCCATTGTAACAATGTAGTGGCTTTGTCGGCCATGTATACGGCAAGAAGCAGGCTGTACTAGTACCAATAAATTGAGTATTACTCCATTTAGATGGATTAGCGCCGCCAATATTCGGTTTTTGATTAGCATCTGTTGTATGAAAATAACGAACCGTAGATGCTGTGTTATAAGTTATGTCAACGGTGTTGTTCGTAAATTTGTTACCTGCTGCAATTTGTAACGTTCCTTGCCTAGTGGCAATACTTCCACCCACGTCTATGAGACAGTCTTTGCTACCTGATGGTGTTGAGAGTACTGTATTGCATTCGAGTTTAAGTGCTGTCGAAGGAGATAAGAACTGCATCGGATTAGTAATACTTGTGAAAGTATTATTAAACATCAGCGATTCGGCAGTGTTTACACTTCCGGGATTACCTTCTATTTTAAAAGCTGATTCCTTCACATGAAATCTGTTTAATGCTAAATCAAAATCTTTGACAGATTCAAATTTCAAATCTGACTGTTGTGTAAAGAAATCATTATCAACTATTGTGGTAATACCAGTTGCGTTATTTACTTTGAGCCTTTTAAAAATATCACTACTTTTAATATCAACTGCCTTAAAACTTTGATTATCGACATTGATTATCGACTTTGCAATCGAGTTACCACCTACATAAAGTGATGTCTCTTTAAGGTTTATAATACCATCAGCTACTTCTCCGGATAATAATGTAAGAGATTTGCCCTTATCAATCAATATTCCTCCACTGACTTTAGATAATGACTTAATTTGCACGTAAATGTTACCATTTTTTAGATTTAGTGCATATCTATCCAATTCATTTGGTTGAAAGATAGCAGAATTATTCGCTAGACTTACTAAAACAAAACTTCCATTAGAAGACACTACATCTTTTTTGGCTTCTAGAAGTTTACTATTATTTAGTAAAATTTGAGCAGATCCCATAACTTTGATCCCGTCCCATTCATCAGATGAAGTAACACAATCTGTATAAGTATTGGTTTGAATGGTTGCATTACTCAATACTAACTTACTTCCGCTGTTCATGATAATCTTCCTGCTACCATTCATAAATAAGGTACAGTTTGTTAAGTTGAGTGTTCCATTGATAACTATATCAGAGTTCACAACTTTATTAGCATTATATGTTACAATACCATTTATCGTTTCTCCTGGCATGGAGACTGGCTGTGTACCTGCTGGTATTTTCCAAGGTTTATTTTCATTTAGAAATTTTATTAACGCACCTTGACCAGGAGTAAATAATGTTCTACCGCCATGGATACTCATAAAATTACTAAAAATTAATGGAACTCTATTACTTGGGATCAAATTCCATTTCGTACCACAAATATCTGATTTGTCTTGATCATTTTTGATTATCCTATTCACATCATCAAACATAGCATTGTTCCAAGTATCAGCGTTACTGTTTAATATAGGATCTAAAAATGGATCAACCGGTGTATCACAAACTAAGTCTCCGCGTAGTAAGCAGTTACAAGGGCAACCAGGTTCTTCTCCTATGATTTCATGGATAGTTTCTGTAAATCCATTAAAAGTATGTGACAAACCTAGTGAATGCCCCAATTCATGTATCATCACTGAAGAATTTTCTGAAGACCAAAATCCATTCAGAAATGACTGCCCAAGTACGTTTGGAATGTTGTCCTCGCAAATCCTTCCGTATAAACAATTAGAGTAGGGATGGTTAAAAGCTCCATAAGATTCATTAGCTTCTTTAATTCCGTTACCATTTAGGTCATACCACCAGTTTGGGTCATCGAATACCTTACAAGTGGTGCAAGGGCTTTCTATTATCGTAACTTGAAAATTTATACCAATTTGATTGTAAGCAGCAATAATGTCATCCTTAAAAATTACCATACTAGATGGCATGGTCTGACCCTTGGCATATTCTAAAATTAAGCGATACGTTCTCGCTCCTCCATTCCAGACAGGATCTAGATTGTCACAATTTCCAAATGCTCGATCACCTACATTTCGATTCAATTCCCGCAGCAATTCAGATCGCTCTCGTTCTGTTAATGGTTTGTTTCCACAAGTATGGCTTTGCCCCCATCCGACATCCATGGATCCAACCCATATGGTCAGTACTAACAATAGAGATTTGAGCCACAGAACATTATTCTGTGTGTGCGCGTGTGTTTGTGTAGTTTTTTTATTTTGCAAGCTACTCGCTTGTAATAATTTGTTATTCATAACAAAGATGTTTTGATCCAAAGTCCATCAAAATTACCACAATTATCGTAGTTTGAGTAAGTTTTTATCTAGAATCGGTTTACTCGGTCACCGTAAAGAAAGTGGCAGTCTTAAAGTCATTGGGGATTAAATAGTTAAAAATTCATAACAAAGATAGGGCAGCATTTTTCATAGCGCAAGTATTTTATGATAATATTTCGCCAATTTACTGTGATAATGCAATAATTCGATGTTTACCCGACATTTTTCAGAATGATTAGTAAGGGTTTATTTGGATATAATTTAAACGCGCAATTCATCATTTGAACATGTTTATCGTCAGAAATCGCTGATCTGATTACGCAAGATAAATCAGATAACCTAAATATCAATCTAAAAATTACGGCGAAAATCACCCTATCACCTCTTTGACTTTAGTAAGTATTGAGTGCTCAGATGTTTTTGCTTTTTCTAGTATCGACGATGCTTTATGCAAAGCTTGAGCTACGTATTCCTTATCATCATAACTACCACAATTGATCAAGACGTTTAGATACGCTCCTTCAACAGCAGTGCGCGCACATAATGCCCCTACACCCGCATCCGAAGCTGAATTAGGATTGCCTTGCTCAGCCATTTCACTGATGATGTCCATGCTATCCAGACTAAGTTGCATGACTTTGAGTGGTACTTCGATCGCAATTCGTGTCGCTGAAGAGATAGCGGCCTTCCTTTCCTTTTTCTCTTCGTCCGTTGATTTTGGTAGCTTGAAGGCATCCATAATGAGGTTGAAAGCATGCGTATCTTCATCCACCATATGTAGAAGCTGGTCTTTGATCACTTGGCCACGGCTAGCAATATCTGAGAAATAATCTATCCTATCGTCCCACCCTACTTTATGTGCACTCAAATTGGCAACCATCGTCGCCAGTGAGATACCGAGCGTTCCTACGTAAGCTGAAATACTTCCTCCTCCCGGTGCAGGACTATCAGATGCTGTTTCGTCAGCAAATCCTATCAACGTTTTGTTGATCAATGGTTTTCGGGAGTTGTCATCAAGGAGATATTCGATGACGCGACTTTGCGGATCGAATGGCGCTAGTTCATCGAGGCCCAGGGTTTTTACGGCAATTTTGATAAGCTCCGACTCCGAGACACCTGTTGACATACGTTGTTTGTTAAGGTAGTGTTTGCCTGCATCGACAAGAACAGATTTCGGAACTAGGCCGACGAGTTCTGATCCAGTGACACGCAAGCCACGAGTCTGCGCGCTATCGCAGCAAGCATCAAATGCTTCGTGCAACGATGTCACTTTGATATCAGTTAGATTCATTGATATCTGCGCTAACTCGTACTCTTCGATATACCAACCGATGGCTTTGACTGACTTACATTTACCTAGGATACGTTTTGGTTCACCATCAGCATCTAGGATACTTTTGCCCTTATCATCGGTCATGATTCGACCATTTTCGCGTACATCAAAGGCTACGCTGTTTGCCCTTCGCACAGATTTGGTATTTAGGTTGACATTATAGGCCACTAAGAAATCTCTCGCACCAATAACGGTGGCGCCAGATTTGGCATTAAAAACAGGTCGCCCGAAATCTGGTGCCCAATTCGGATCTACAATTTTCTTGACAAAGCCTTCATATTCACCAGCTCTAATCGTTGCCAAATTTTGACGATCTTCCTTCCGCGCAGCTGCTTCGTAAAGATACACAGGGATATCTAATTCTCTCCCTACTCTCTCGCCGAGACGAACCGCATACGCCGCTGTTTCATGCATTGTGATGCCGCTGATAGGTATCAATGGACATACATCTGTTGCTCCCATGCGTGGGTGTTCACCTTTATGTTTTGACATATCAATGAGTTCGCCTGCTTTTTGAATACCGCGAAAAGCCCCTTCGATGACAGACTCAGGATCGCCCACAAATGTTACTACCGTTCGATTTGTGGCTTTCCCGGGATCCACATTGAGTAATTTGACACCATCGACAGACTGAATCGCAGCCGTGATCTGGTCAATAATAGCCATATCTTGTCCTTCACTAAAATTGGGGACGCATTCTATAAGCGGTTTCATTGGTTAGCTTTTGAAATTAAAGTACTCGTTAAAAATTAGGTCAAATCTACGATTTTATTGATTAAAAGTAATGCGGCCATTTCGAATACATTTTGTAACTTTTTGGTTGGCAATGAAAAAATTAGGTATCCGACATATTGGTCGATTTGAACGAATGATCTTTGCAAATATCCCAAAAAAGTTCATATATTTGTTATCGTCTAAAGTAACTTAGCGCATTCAACGATGAAAATAAAATACAGATTTCTTCTACTTATCTTGGCATCAACCGCGCTTTTTGGATATGCACAAAAGATCACGGTGTCAGACGAAATCTCTGTTCGCAATAATTTTGCTTATGACATTTTTCCTAACTTAGGAGATCGTATCGTATTCTATCATGACAAAGGGATGGAGCATAATTTTGAAGTTTTTGACCAAAACCTGAGATTTCTCCAATCCGTAGATGTAAGTTTCGAGAAAAAAGGTGTTTTCCCAATTGGTGTGATCGGGGCGAATGACAAAATTCACTTCTATTATTCATACAAAGATACGGGCTATGTACATATCAAAGTACGCACCTTTGATAGTAATATGCGCAATATTGACACGACAACCTTATCAATAAGACAGCGTAAATCTTTCGATTCAAAGCCAAAATTTTACTTTTCTGAGGACAAATCAAAGGTACTCTTGCTAGGATTTGAAGGAGCATCTGCCAACCTTATGATGATCGATAATATGACGAAAGATGTGATTTATGATGACGTGATCACAATAGCAGGGTATGATATAAAAGACGATTTTCATAAACTCACAGTTGGGAATAATGGATCGTTATTTATGCTTTGTAACAAGGCCAATTTTTGGAGAAATAGTGATGTCCAAAACTTAACATTGTTAGATTTTTCGATTCCGAAGATGTCACAAATCTATTCTATTAAAGCGGAAGACGTTATCGTATCAGACATCTTGTTGAAGTATGACAATCTAAACCAAAGAATCGCGCTAGGTGGTTTTGTAGGCGACGACGATCAAAGCAGATCAGTAGGGTATTTTGCAG
Organism: Saprospiraceae bacterium; assembly: GCA_031373565.1. Taxonomy (GTDB): domain Bacteria; phylum Bacteroidota; class Bacteroidia; order Chitinophagales; family Saprospiraceae; genus OLB9. Next base: position 3,058 of record JANMMV010000149.1, on the reverse strand, counting down.
TGTCGTATCAAGCAAACCAACTTCCAGATGTACTTGAGCTGCCAATTGTTAAGTTTGATGATCAATGGATGAAAGGAGAAACTGGCAAAAAAATAGGTAGAGCTAAGGAATTTGATAATTATCAAGTAAGAGAATTGGTAAGTAGGCGTGATGGAGGCGTATTATTAACAACAGAAACCGTTAAAGAATATGCCAAAAGACTAAATCAAGCTGCTGGTGATAACTTCAATAGTCAAATAATAGGTAGAGGTAATGATATAGATTTTTATTATGAAGATATTGTCATTTTTGCTAACGAAGCTGACGGTAAACCACAATGGGATAAACTGTTGTTTAAAAAACAATTCTCTCAAAACGATGATGCTATCTATTCATCTCACTTTTTGTTTAAGACTGGCGGAAGGCTCAAATTTCTATATAACGATGAGATCAAAAACGCAAATACGGTAAGCGAATACGTCCTAGATCCATTAGGCAACAGCGAACGAAAAAGCGTCTTGAGTACAGAATATCAAAACCTTAAACTACGATTTAGAGACGCTATACAGACCGGACCAAAATCTATCATTGTCCCCAGTGAAAAAAACTGGAAGATCAATATGGTAAAGATCGAATACGATTAAAATCGATAAGCGACTCTTGTTTCTGCTCCGATTATCTGGGGTAAATATGATACATGTGTTCTACTAGGACGAAGATAATCAGCTATTGCACGCATCACGACCACATTTGCACTTAACGTAAAGTTGTGGTCGATTTGTACACCTAAGCCTGCGGCTAATCTTGCATCAAACATAAATATTTTGGGATACCCAATAAATATATTCGATCTATTATGCAATTTATTGATGTTTACTCCAAGTTCAATAGGGAAACTTAATTTTTTATAAAATAAAGCAAAAGTAAATGAAGGATTAGCTTGATAACTTTTAAATTTATTTTTACGATCATAAGAAATGTAGGGGCCTCCAAAATCGTCTGTGAACGATCTTATATCTACTATTTGCCCACTTTCATGCTTTCCCATATGTAGTTTGATAATATGACGCCTTGATAAATGGTAACAAAGACCTACGCTGTGACTTTTTGTCCACAAAGGCCTCTGACCAATATATTCATGAAAGCTAGAAGTTCCATTAACGTCAGAAATGAAAAAAATGTCTCTATTTTTTGTTTCATTTTCCGAATAGCGATACTCCAAGCCCCAGGGGGATTGTCCATGTAATAAACAAATCGTAAAAAGCAACGATAAAACTTGAATGCAGCGCATAAATGAAAGATTTGAATTACCATTCTTAGTAAGAACATGCTAAATTAAACTATTTTTGCGACCCAAGACATTTTATGCGTCCATTATCTACAGAAATTTCACTCGTAATTCCGATCTACCAGCCAGAAAAAGGGTGGGAAGATGTACTAATGGAGCGATATGACGATTTCTGTAACGAGATTGGTGCGGATATCCCACTCATCTTGGTGAACGATGGTAGTCCGACTGACATCAGTGGCGAAGTCAATCGTATCAAAGAAAAATTAGGATTGAAGGCCAGTTATCTCTCCTACCCTATCAACCGCGGCAAAGGCGGAGCGCTTAAAACAGCGAGCGCAACGACCACCACACCCTATATCATGTTTACAGATATTGACTTGCCTTATGAGACTGTCAGTATGATAGATGTCTATAAAGCAATTCTACAAAATGGTGGTATTGTAGCTGGTTTTCGCCAAGATAAATATTACAATGATGTATCGAATTTCAGAACGTGGTTATCAAAATCCCTTCGCAAACTCAACAAAATCATACTCGGACTTCCCATCAACGATACACAATGTGGTCTCAAAGCGTATGATCAGATCGGTAAGGACATTTTATTGACCTGCAAGACCGAACGTTTTTTGATCGACCTCGAATTTCTGCTTGCCGCCAATGCCAAAGGTCTCAAAATTACCCCTGTCGACGTAGAACTCAGACCAGATATAGTATTCACGAAGTTCAATCCTATGGTCTTAATGAAGGAGGTTGTCAACTTTTTAGAATTGATCTGGAAGTACCGCATTGTTAATGATTGAATGTAAGAATGAGAGAATGAAAGAATGCTTGACTGAATTTTACAATTATGAATTCTAGAAGTTGTCTTTACTTCGATTAGCGCGGCACAATCACCAGATAAATCAGTCAGATTTTCCAGATTAATCAATTAATTACAACTTTTGCTGGTCTGAACTATAAAGCTGCTTGTCAAATCAATCAAATAAGCAATCTTGTCACGTCTTTAGCGTAATCAATCAAATTAAGCAAATTAAGCAAATAAATCAAATAAGCAAACCTGTGCAGCTTTAGCGGCATTACCCAATAGAAATCAATTTTTCTTCTTCTGTCCACGCGTCTTTGGCTTCCCATACTTCGCTTTCATTTTCTCAACGTACCGGACCTTTTGATTGACCTTATCGTTCTTCGCTTTTTTGGCATGAAAGGCAGAACTTGTTCCCTCTCTTAAGACAGGTACCTTGCCAAGGGTATTTTTCATCTGAATCTTCGGGAGCTCACTATCTACAAGAACATCAGAAATTTCAACTTCTTCTGGTGTCTCGACCACATTAATTTTAACATTCATTAATGCTTCCACCTCTGCCAACATATCATTATCTAAATCGCCAATGAGTGATATCGATTCTCCTTTACGATCTGCCCTACCGGTTCTACCGATACGGTGTATATAGTTCTCTGGTTCGTCAGGCATATCAAAATTAATAACATGCGAAACATCAAGGATATCGATACCACGTGCTATGATATCAGTCGCTATAAGTACGGTAAATGTGCCGTCTTTAAATCTATTGACAGCATTAAATCTGAAGTTTTGGTCTTTGTTTGAGTGGATGATACCCAGTTTTTCAGGAAGTACTTCGCTAATTCGATCATACAACTCATCCGCCAATGCTTTGGTTGAGACGAAGATCAATACTTTTTCCATATCGCCGGTCCCCAATAGATGGATAAGCAAATTGATCTTGGTATTGAAATTAGGTATCCGAAACATGGTTTGGTTGATACCTT
>JANMMV010000143.1:0-6799 GCA_031373565.1 Saprospiraceae bacterium | reverse complement strand
TTGCCCGACCGTGACTACGGCAATCCGTTTGGTGTTGCCCCATTTGTCCTGGCGCGTGATGTCCACCATGCCTGTTTCTGTTACTAATTGATCATTTCCGAAGACATCCAGCGTCTCATAAGCTACTGTAGACCCTTCTTTATGTTTGGCAAACCAAGTTTCACTGTCCTTTTGAATGGCAGCTTTACCCACCATCATCGGCTTATTATTAGACATGCTAACTGCATCATCTGAGTAAATAGCTAAATCTTGGCTATATCTTTAGCATTGGAAGCCATAGCCCATTCATTGTTTATAGCTTGAATCTCGGCTTTTATTTTCGCTAAGTCAGGCATAGCTACAGCCATAGTGTCGACCGCTTCTGCGGCCGCGGCTGTTTCGGTAGACGGTGCTTTGCAGCCCATGATAGATAAGGCAAAACATATTGCCATTGCTGAGCATACATTGAAAATTTTCATTTTAAAAGTTGATTTGGTGATTAAAAAAATAAATGTAATTCGTTTTGATATAAAGTATATATGTCTTATAATATTCTGTACATTTTATTAAATTTTAATACAAAATTTGTCTTCAAATGAATCCCTACCAACCATATGGTCGGCAGGGATTTGTTTGGGTTTTTAAACGTTATGCGGATCAATGTAAGTTACATTTTCGGTAGCCTAGTTATATTGAACATTGCAGGGTTATTGCACGACCACCTTTTTTACAAAAACCTGATCCTTAGATTTTAACTGGATGATATAGATTCCTGCTGTCATATCGCTCATATCGATCTCTGCAGTGGAAGATGATGCATTTGGTGCAAAATGGAGGACATTTTTGCCAGAGTAATCCATCACGTTGATTGTCTCTATGCTTTTATCTGCTGGCAAGCTGAGCTGCAAAATATCAGAAGTAGGATTAGGGAATACACTTAGCAAGCTATTATCAGTCGGGTCATTTACACCGGATGGAGCGCCGAAAAATACGGACGCAAAAATACTAGAGGAGATACTAGACTCACATGCTGGATATAGTACCAATTCTAAATCAGGATAAGCAACTGCACTATTCGTAGATAGTCTTTTTACTTCGACTGTAATATTCTTGCAGCCATTAGCTGGGATGTTGTACGTTCGTGGGATATTAAGCTCAAAACCAGAAGCAAAAAGACGAGCGCCGCCAGGATTAGAATTGTCAGAAAGTCCTAGTAAGTATTCGCGATTTTCTTTGGATGTATTACACACTTGAATCTGGAAGATAGCAGAAGAATCCAAACTCAAAGGTGCACCTTGTATTGTTATTTTATCACTTGATGTACCCACATGTTTTAGTAGTGGTTGATCAAGCTTATACCCACCTTGGTATGGACAAGATGATTGTGAAGAAGATTCTATGCGAAATACAGGTGTGCCAAACATTGGATCGCGCACGATCTTCACATCAAACTTATCATCGTCGTCATCATCGCTCAAGGTGTAGCTGACCATCTTGACGGTTTCGTTGGAATTGGTCGTTGTCTTGCCATATCGCTGTGAATGGGTGTATTCATAGCCACCTGATACGCCCGAGCCAGCTATGTCGATCACAAATGAAATTCCAACTGCTGCATCTATATAATTCTGATATTCTAAGGAATTGGTATTGACAACTGAGATAGATGATTCATTGGTAATATCCAACGATCCACCAAATGTAATGTCTTTGATCAGCTCATTGTTTGGATTGTCTTTATTGGCTTTGTTCATGGCTAAGATTTTCTCCCACACATCGGCTTGGTTAGCTGCAAGGTTCCGTGCTCTGCTTGTTGTATCTTGTCTGGCGGCCAATGCTCTCTGATTGTCGATGTCTTTTTTGATTTGGTCCTCTGTCATAAAGAAATTACGGACATTGGATGAAGGGGCATACACCAAACCCGAATCTATGGATACCAAACAAGTTTGGGCATCTTGTCGTCTCATCCTATAAATACCGTAGTCAAGATCTGTACCATATCCCATAAATACATCTCCGCCGCCTTCGAGTCCTTTCATGGCTTTGGTAGAGAAACCTTTGGACATCGTGACACAAGTTTGATTGGCATTGGTCTTGATGGCGAGATCTCCAGCAGTCAACTTTGCACTAAACGTTGTAGAGAATTCAAAATCCGTTGTCACAAACAGGCCAGCTGATCCAGCAAACCCAATTTTCACATCTAGACCAGCATTATGATTATTTTGTACCTCATAGGTGCTGGCAAACTCTCGGCACACCGTCTTAGTCTCTGCTGTCTCTGCGGTACTACCGTCACCTGGAGGAGCGTGTAACACCATATATGGTAGCATGGGCTGTACTGCTTTGCCTAAGATTGCAACGGGTTCATCAAATTGTCCCATGACCATCGTAGGAAGTAATGTCTGCCACCCAAAAGTTTTAAAATCAGAGGAAGCCCCAATCCGAAAATTAAAATTAACATTAGATTTTATATAACCTAGATTAGCGCTTTTGCCATAGGTAACAGAATAGGTCGAGGTAAATTTTTTTTCAAATCCATTAACATTAATGGATTCCCAATTTTTAACTAATTTAGCATACTGGATTGAACCTCCATTACCATTTTCTATGGCAAAGGTCATGTCGGGCAATGATGTAAAACTATATTGAGAAATGGTACCAAACAAATTCCTTCGATACTCTATTATGATCTCTAGAGTGACACCAGCCTCCGCTCGAAATCTCTTTTGGGGATCTGATGTTTTCACTTTATCAATGGTTTGAAAGTATCCATCCAAGTACTGCGTCAATGGTACCGCCGTTGGTTGACCGCATACCCCTTTTGGCTGACTAACAATATACACGAGTGTATCTACTTGAATGAGTTGCGTTGTAAGTGGGTCTCTGACTTCGACTGTCCTTTTGTATGTGACAGATTGAGCGTGTGATTCTATGAGTTTCAGTAGAATAATACAGGTGATTAGAAAAAAGATTTTGGTATGTTTTGTAAATTTGTAAAAATGTAACATAGGTAAAGATTTTTAAAAGATTTAAGTAATAAGGTTGATAAATGAACACTATTTGATCTATCATCACATCCTAAAATTGATGTAATAAATAATACCACAAAGATCAGGGGGACGACAAGAAAGGGCTACCTGCCATCGTTCAACGTTTACTTACTATGTTGCACGCTAAGAATTTTCTTTACTTGATATGTTGCATGGTGAATTCAGAAAATAATCTAATGGGTTGTTAGACAAAAGGTTGTGTGTTGTATAGAGGTACTTCGACCTGCGTGCTAAGGTACGAAGACCGTAGAGCGAGACTGGATTCTAAAGCATCGTGACCCAGTTAGATGTTGAGGCAAGGTGGTTCGTTGCTGGGTTACGAACCATTAAAGTCTGTGTACCATATATGATAAAGCTTCGTCACTCAATTACCAATCACATTTTTTATAACGAGAGGCTAAAGCATCGTCATATACTAACCAACAACAGAGATATTTTTAAATCATACTTTAAAATCATAGGTACAACACGCATGTCTCAGATTATCAGTTAATTATATTTTTTATTCAATATGAGATGCAACATAACAAGTAAAAATAAATGAGCCGTGCAACAAGCACCGTAATCATTGAACGCTCCAAAGCACAGGACCATTTTTATGTCCACTACCTTTGACCTATTGATAAATACGATAAATATGTCACAAGAATCCGTTTATTCAAATTATTTATACTGATGTGGAAAAGGAAAAAGCCAACGCAAAACGCCCCTTCCTATAGGTTGGGGAGAGATGATTATAAGAAGTTTTGGTAAAGATTAGAAGGAGTTTAGAGTGAAGTAATTGAAGAATGTTATTCGAATTTAGATAAGAAAAAATTAATATTATGGAGAACAAGGTCAAAAATATTTTATTGCTATTAATATCATTTTGTTGTCCTTTAACAAAGATTAATGCTCAAATTGATACAGTTAAAGTTGGTTTTTTTATTACTAATTTGTATGATTTTGATATCGCAAACGATGCATTTACCGCTGAATTTTGGTTGTGGACAAACTATAAAAACAAGAAGCTATCATTCAAATCTTCTCCAGAAGTCAAAGGATCTAAAAAAGCGGAATTTAGCAACTTTCTTTTGGAAGAAAAAGATGGTATTCAGTGGGCACAAAAGAAATGTAAAACGACTCACGTCCAAGATTGGGATGTTAAGAAGTTTCCATTTGACAGCCAAAAATTAAAAATCCAATTTGAAGAATCATCATTGCCATCTTCATCGCTTATTTACAAGATAGATGCTCTCAATACAAGAATCGACTCACAACTAGTATTCAGTAATTGGCAGATTGATTCAATGGTATCTAGAGATCTCATTAATACAAGCAATACAACATATGGTGACCCTAGTCTAACAGGATCAAGCTCATATGCAGGCATAGAGTCTGTAATTTATATAAGTCGTAAATCATCTTTAATGCTGCTATTTAAATTGATGACTGGTTTATTTGTTGCTTTCCTTATATCATTATTGGTTTTTATGATTCCTTCATCAGATTCACAATCTCGCATAGGATTAGCTGTGGGAGGATTGTTCGCAGCTGTTGGAAACAAATATATTGTAGAATCCATCGTCCCAATATCTACTCAGAATACCTTAATCGACAACTTGCATAATATAACATTTTCTTTTATATTAATCATCATTTCGATGGTTATCTATATCGCTAATCAGTATTCTAGTTTTAATGAGCGATGGTCTTTCAGATTTAGTAAAATTTCTTTTTGGTCAATATTTTTAAGCTATATTTTGATCATTCTTTTTATCTTTTATAATTGTCTAAACTAAATGACATATGGCTAAATGTTTTGTGATCTTTGTTTCCCTTCTCTTGACCTGTTCTTTAGCAGGTCAAGAGAAGGATACTTCGTTCACAGTGATCGATTCTGCAGATTATGGATTTAAAATTTCTGGAAGTGCTGATACTTATTATCGTGTTGGAACAAATAACGCTCAATCTCAGACTTCCCTAATTCTTGAAAACAAAGAAATTGGCTTTGGTAGTTTTAATTGCTTGATGGAGTATAATCAAAAAAGATATGGCGCAGTTCTTCACTTAGCGGCAGGTCCACGAGCCGAGCAATTTTATTATGTAGACGAAAACGCTTATCTAAAGTATTTTCGCCAATCTTATGTTTATGCAAATATTACTTCAAGTCTTAGAATTCACGGTGGAACGATGGTTGCGATGCCTGGCTATGAGGCAGATGAGCCGAATCAGAATCCTCTTTATTCTACCAGTTACCTCAATACTCTCACACCTGCTATATATACAGGTTTGTGGGCTACATATAATTTGAATAATAAATGGAATGTTATGGTTGGCGGTTTTAATGATACAGATAGACGAATCGATAGGGCAAAAGGAAAGCATCTAGGGATGATGCTTTCATACGAAAACAATGATTTGTCTACTTCCCTTTCAAATTTCAGAGGTAAGGAATCGTATGGAATGTTGAATGTGACAGACTTTATTATCGATTATGAAATAAATAAAAAAAATAGATTGACGCTAGAAATTCTCTATAATTATATTATTCATGAAAGTGTTAATAACAGTTATTCAGGAGCTAACTTGTATTACTCGCGTGTTATGACAGGCTCATCCGAATTTAACTTAAGAGGAGAATTTCTTGATGATAGAAATGGCTTTAGTTTTGGAGTTAGTAATAACACTTTGTATGGCATCACATCAGGTTTCAAAATTAAATTTTTCAATCATTATGTTTTTATGCCAGAAATTAGATTTGACACCGCTACTAAACTCACATATATAAATGATATTGGAGACCGCGAAAAGAGTGTTACTTCTTTGGTTTTTGGGCTATCATATGTTTTTGGTGATAATTAAACCCAGAATTGAGGTTATTGCGCAAAAAGAAATATGTAGCTAACTTTGGTGACAAAGAAGTAAACCTATGCTTAATATGGTGAATTTAATTGAAAACCCTTTGTAAATTATCAACAAACAAAAGCAGAAACTCATGAATCCTTACATCAAAAACATTAGCAAGCGAAAATTTGTCTTACTTATTATCTTGCTTTTTTACTTAAGATTGCTGATACGCATGCAGGAGTTGTCGGGTGAGAGACCTTTATGTTCTTGTCTAATCACCACATACTAGTTTTATGAAGAGAGCCTAAATCCTCTTCACCTAATCACCCTCTTGTCTTCATAGGACGTTCCCCAAATTCTTCTGCATAAGCGTCCGAAAAGTTATTGACTGCTGAATATCCTACTTCAAAGGCAATCTCCGACACCGTCATGTCCGTAGTGAGTAATAAGTTGCGTCCTTGCTGGAGACGGATCGAGCGTATCAATAGGCTTGGGGACTTATCCGTAAGGGCTTTGATTTTGCGGTAAATTTGGCTACGGCTCATCGCTAATGCTCGCTCTAGTTGCGGCATCTCAAAATCTGGATCAGAAAGATTTTTTTCGACAACAGCTCTGAATTTTTGCAAGAAAGCATCTTCGACATCATCGATTTTATCTGTTAGACTCAAATCTTGATAGATCGTCTTCTCTTGGTATTTAAGTTGCAGTAATCGTCTCGAATCTAGTAAATTTTCTATAGTGACGAGCAGCTCTTCTTGATGAAAAGGCTTGGATAGATAGGCATCTGCTCCTTTACGCAAGCCGATCAATCGACTTTGAATATCAGCCTTGGCAGTAAGCAAGACAATAGGAATGTGACTCGTCAGCGTCGCAGCTCGCCGAGATCCGGGCGCTGATGAAGGCGAAGCTCCCGCCGAGCAACGCCGACATCGCGCCGGGCCTGG
>JANMMV010000122.1:0-11536 GCA_031373565.1 Saprospiraceae bacterium | reverse complement strand
GTTGCATCCAAGCATGCGGTAGGCGATATTGCCATGAGCTAAATCCTAAAGTATACCCGACACCGATTTATGAAACCATTTTCGGTTTAATTGCATGTGGACTACTATATCTTAATAAACACAGATTCAAAATACCTGGATTAATATTCTTTTCCTATATGATTATTAATGGAGTAGAACGTTTCTTTGTGGAGATGATCCGCGTCAACGATAAATATGAAATACTCGGCCTGAATTGGAGTCAAGCACAATACATCTCCATACTATTCGTGATTATAGGTACAGCAGGAATTGTTTACTTGTTTAAAACTAAAAAATCAGAAACGGTCACTTAATAGCCGAATCTTATAAGAAGGACCTTATTAAAGTAGCAGTGGAGTCCATTACTACGTTGTCCAATTGGAGTTTTGGCTTGGTAAAATCCATGTCTGATAACTTATCAATAGGTACAAGATGAATATGAGCATGTGGCACTTCAAGCCCTATCACTGTCACACCGACCTTTGTACATGGAATAGCTTGACCCATAGCTTTGGCGACCTGTTTTGCGAAAATCATCATGTCCCCTAACATATCGTCTTCGATATCAAATATATAATCAATCTCAAACTTAGGCACAACCAGGGTGTGACCTTTTACTAATGGAAATACGTCCAAAAATGCAATGAAACGATCGCTCTCAGCAACAATATATGCCGGAATCTCTCTCTTAATTATACGACTAAAAATTGTAGACATATCTTATAAGGAAATACTAACAATCTCAAAGTTGATCAATCCGGCCGGTGTATGTATCTGCGCAACGTCACCCACTGCTTTACCAAGTAAACCTTGACCTATAGGAGAATTTACAGAAATTTTCTTCTCTTTCAGATTAGCTTCAGCTTCAGCAACTAATTTGTATGTCAATTGAGATCCATTGTTGGTATTCTTAATTGTTACATTTGTAAGTACTGTAACCTTTGATGTATCTAATTGACTTTCATCTATTATCCGCGAACTTGCAAAGACCATTTCCATTTCATTGATCTTCATCTCAAGCATACCTTGAGCTGTCTTTGCAGCGTCATATTCAGCATTTTCTGACAAATCACCTTTATCGCGCGCCTCAGCTATCGCCTTAGCTACGTCGTCACGCCCTTTGGATTTTAATCCTTCCAACTCATGCTTGAGTCGCTCGTAACCCTCTTGTGTCATGTATGAAATACCAGACATATATTCAAAATTTCAAATTAAATTAATACTTATAAGAACAAAAAAATAACGTTTTCAAAGGTATCCCTTGTGAAAACGTTATTACAAATATAAGAATAAAACGCTAACTGCGTATAAAAAGTTCTTTAGAACGCGTATCTTATAGTAAAATTATGCGAACCTTTGTATACATTAGTCGTACGATACGCATAATCAATACCTAAATTGTTAACACCAGCCTTATCTAAAGGCCAATCAATACTAACCCCTCCTGCAAAACCTGAAAATAAATTACTAGTACCTAGATCATCTCCAATATCTAGTTTGTACCCTGATCGAAGCGTAACTCTGTTGAGATAAGAAAACTCCAACCCAGCACCAACCTGATCTCTTGAAAAAGCATTCGAAGTAAAATTAGACAAGCCCCTTACATAAGTATCATCATTGATATAAAAGTCGTACGAAATACCTATATTAAGCATCGATGGTAACTCAAAACTAGCAGCTTGAGAATCATATGACAAAACCACTCCTCTCTCATCTTCTAATCTCTTTGTCAAGCCCTCGCCACCGAAAACCATCGGCGAACCAATATTTCTTAAGGCAATACCAAGCTTAAAGTTTTCCTTTTCACCAGATACGTACTGTACTCCGGCATCAATAGAATATCCGAATGCAGTAACATCAATAACGGTTTCTGAAACACCTCTAAACAATGCCCCTACCGATATTTTATTAGCATAAGTATAAGAATAACCTACTCCAAATTGAAAAAATCCAGGAGAAAAAGAACCAGATGTCCCCGCAGGCTGATCAGTAGTAGTAATAGGTATATTACCAAAATCTAATGATACTATCTCTACGCCCAAAGCGCCAGATTTTCCCATTTTTGTAGCAAATCCAAGGCTGTTTAAGAACACTCCAGCACCATTAAATAAATTATTGCTTGATAACCCTATCTCCATTTTGTTGATACGAGATAAACCTGCAATATTGATACGCATTGCCTCCACTCCCTTTGAAAAAGATGTCGACATCGAATGGAGTCCTGCACTTCGCCCCCAAGGGTTTAATAGTAACTCACTCGCTCCCGCCTGTCCTTGACGGTCAGGGTTTCCCGCTGTAATACTAAATCCACTAAGCAGTAAAAAAGATAAAATTATGTATATTTTAGATTTCATACGATTCAATTTTAAAGTTAAAAATAGCTAAGACAGTTATAATCATACATCTGCCTTAGCTATCTAAATTATTTATTACAATCCACTTGGATCAAATTTACGACCTATTCCGAACCACTTAATCGTTCTTTCTTCGCCTAACTCAGGAGCAGAAATATGTATTAGATAAACGCCACTGGCCACCGGCACATCCCTGAAATTCTTTAAATCCCATTCAAGATCAGGGAAGACTTGTGTTGTTGAAGTGGGTCTATTGGATCCTGGCAAATTCCTACCACGTTCATCACGATTATATTGCTTAATAAAACTACCATCAATACTATAAATAGTGACAATTGCGCGAGATGGCAAGTTGGTAATTTTTATTGTATTTGTAAACTGTGACGTCTCATAAGCACTGTAAGCATAGTACGGATTTGGAACTACATTAACATTAGCTAATGCACCAGCATACTCTTCTTGTACCAGAGTAGACGCTTGCTTACCTTTGAACTCAAATTCGTAAACTGGTGAATCATTTTCTGTAACACACTGATTTGTATTCTCAATATTAAATCCTTTTGATCGACTATATGGATTGTTTACTCTCAATTTATATACCATATCATTTGGAATTAAACCTTGCTCAATTGATAACAACGGAGCTGAAGTGATACCTAGTGGGAACGCCGTCCAAGTTATAGCCGCCATTCCTTTCACTCTTGTCAATGTTCCTGTTCCTTTTTTGAATTTAACAGCAAGCGCAGCACATTCATCGTACTTCTGACGAGTAACATAAATGTGGTGCTGACCTCCCATCGGCAATACATTTGCACCTGTATTAAACACTTGTGAAGATGGATTAAAAATCATATCAGATCCTAAAGGTATACCGCCGTCTAAAACTTTAGCTATCGTAGCTAGTGAATCACCCAAAACGCTATTTTCCCCAAAGAATATATTTAATCTTTCTCCAGTCTCGACATCAACTGCATATCCTGGAAAATAACTAAACCCAACTGTGCCGTCATTCAACGGCTTACCGTCAGTGCCTACACTAGGGCTTTGTCTCAATTCAAAGTTCTGTGCATTTCCAACTGTTTTGAGACCTATTGTACGAGTGTAAAACTCAAAACCTGTCTCCACAACGGCACATTTTGACCATTTCGACTTATCCTTCGTGAATACTATATCAACATTGTTGAGGTCCTTAACTTTAAGAAGCGAATTAGTTGCATTGTGTAAAATTCCATTATTGGCAAGTATTCTTGTCGCAGGAGAAATGAAGAAAGGCTGCTCTGCATCCTCATATTTTGCATAAGCAAAAGGAATAAAAAATCCCGCACCCATTTGTCCCAATTCATTTTTAGGATCTCCCGGAACAGTTCTAACCACATCCAAAATATCAAGTGCTTGAGCACCCTCCGAAGTAGTCTGATAAATACCACCATCTCTTACTGCATTAAACCATCTTGGGCCGTTAGGGTCCTTATATTCGACTGCAGCGCCAACAGCGCCAACTCCCTTTTGTGCGTTAAGAACGCCTACTTCGTCCGTTTCTTGTAGCGTAACAGAAAATCCTAAGTTGTTCAATATGTACTCTTTAGCAAATGAAAGAGGTCTATCCTGTAGTAATACCTTTGAAGCACCGTTTGTTATCTCTGTTAAAGTCCATTTTGCGTCCTTATAAGCACATGTACCTGAAGGATTATTAAATTCACCAGATATTTCTAACTTATATTTCCCGTCTTTTATTATCAAAGGATTAACAACCTTAGCGCTTACAGGGCCTAGGCCTGACTTATATATAATACGACCATCAAAGTTAGGATTTAGCATTGCGTCACGCATACCATCCTCAACCTCTAAGAAAACTGCTGGATTACCCTCACCGGCTACCCTTGTAACGACCGCTCCATCACCATAGGCTGCATTTAAATTATCGTATACTATAGGTCGTGGTACTAACGTATAAGGCTTTTTGTCTGGTCCGCCCACATTACCTCGACCTTCAAGATATGCCTTGCGTTGTCCCGTTCCTGTAATGATATCAAATGGCTTCCAGTTATTGTAGGCATAAGCTACTGCAATAAAGTAGTATTGTTTGTGATTAATTAATCGTCGGTCTGTTTTGGCAAACTGATCCTCAGTAATCCTGATTGAGTTCGTAACTCCCGCATCATTACCAGTAACCATCTTAGACGGTGTCCATATGGTGGGACCAAATAAAGGATCCAATGGGTTAACAGTACCTGTCCAATTGTAAATCTCTTTGATCTTGTTTTTGACGTCTATCGTTGCTATTGGTCGGGCTTTTTCAATATTACCTAACTCCTGACCTGTTACACCAGGATTTACCAATTGATAAATCCTGTAACCTTCAAATTTATAGGTACTGTCTACACCATTAGGAGCTTGAAGGTCAACTTCTTCGTATGTCTCTCCAAAATTATTTGATGTTGTTTCATTTGACAACAATATTATCAATTCCCTATCCAATTCCACTGCTGTAATATCTGGTGCATCTGGACCATCTGTGATATCAAAACAATTATCAAATAATGCCTGAGCGATATCATCAGCAAAACGTAATCTAGTAATATCAGGACAAGGATAACTTAGGTCTGGCACAAAAACCACACCTAGAATAAGCTCATTCGTTGCAGATGGCTGTAACAATAATGGGCCAGTAGCCTGTAGTGTACGTCTATCACCAAAAGGTAACACAGTACTACACATAGACCATGTTTCGGGATCTTTACTGCTAGGATCGTCCGGAAAAACAAATTTTACTGAATCTGTACTACCTGGATTGTAACCTGTGCCACCATAAGTAACCGCTGTACTATCTCTCCAAAAACCTCTAATCAAATTATAAAAACCAGCATCCCTTCCTCTTTGCGGGTCAGTTGTACCTGGTGCAGGAGAACCAATACCACCGTTTTCAGTATATGTAAATGAAGTCATACCTAACTCCACAAGGGTATCCTGCTCGCCTGTAAATGGTCTAGGATTCAACAAAATTACTTTTCCATCCGCATCTCTGATTATCTCTCCAGTAATGGTGTCTCTTTTGAATACTTTGGGACCAAGGGGACCACGAAAGTAATCCATTCCCAAAATAGGAATTTCAGAGCCATACGTAGCTACACCATTACAATTCGCACCGTTCACTCCGTCTATCGCATCTTGATTATAGACATAGGCTAATGATCTAGAAACATCACAACCAATATAATCATCGGAATAGCAACCTAAATCTGGGTCTATCCACATAGAAAAATAACAGTCCCTCAAGTCTTCGTTTGCCTTATTTATTAATTTATACCTATAAAAAGTCATATCATTGATCTCATCATTGGTAGAATAAGCAAAGGACTGTACCTGAACTTCCATTTGTATAGCACTCGGACCTGACAAAGTTTGTGGACCTCCTTTGTCGTTATAAATCCAGAAAACCATTTCATCAGGTATCAATTCTTTCGCTTCATCCCTATTCAAAGGTTCACAACCCCTAATATCAATGACTGGAAAATCTCCTTTAGTAGGGTCGTAAGTATCATCTCCATCTTGATCCCAATACGCACCTAAGTTTTGATCGGGTAATGAAAATTTGAATTTCTCTCTCCAGAAAGGATTACCCTTACCAGGCCAATATAAAACGTCATCAGTGATAGAATCTTTTTCAACTGGTATCCCATCTTCTATTGCTTTCGAACTACGGTTATAGTGATTTCTCACGTTAATTCCTGTCACTACAAAAAATCGATTCCAATCATCACATACTTGTTTCTCAGTGGTACCGCTAAGATCAAGTGGCCCTGCAAAAAAATCGTATCCTTCAGCTCCATAAGTAATCGCTGATAACTTTGTGTTACCAACTCTGTCAACACCCCCTATCCATACTCCGCCCGAATAGATAGCGGAAACTGGAAGCTTGCCGGGCGATGGTTTAGGAACGATATAAGCTGCTGTTGACCAAAGGTCACCACCTATTTTCAATCTGGCTCTTACATTATTTACCTGCATATCGATCTGTACAGTTGATCTGACGCAGTCTGCGCGCCAAGAAGTTGACTGTGTTGTATTGGCAGGCGTCTTCGGCGGACCCTCAGGACCTTTTGCTTCAAGATTTATATTTGCTAGCAAAGCAAAAACAATCAAAAATGATTTTATAAATTTCATATCTTTAAATTTTGCGTTTTTCAATTAAATTTTTTCATTAAAAGTCCATGATAACTCCGACATAAATACGTCTCGGCAAGTTAAAGTTACCTGGCGAATTCAGTCTCCAAGAATATGCATCCCGAAAAGCTGCTACATCTCTGCCTGATCTTGAAATACTGGTTTCTCTATCTTGACCAAAAGTAGAAGATAGGTAACCATCATCATAAGCATCATTTGAAAATTTATACAAGTCAACTATATTACGTGTATTGAATACGTTTTGTACTCTGCAATAAGCATTAAAGAAGAGCTGCTTACCCGTTTCCTTGTTGGTTGTAATTGGAAATCTCTTCATCACGTTAATATCAGAAATAAAATTCCAAGGCAATCTTGCTCCATTGATAGATGAGGCAAAACCCGATCCACCCAAAGACTCAACTGTCAAGTTTCTTGTATAAGGTTGTCCAGATACCAAGAAATTTGTCATCGTAATACCTAAATCCTCCAAAATATTAACATTACCTAACTTAGGTCCAGCATATGATTTACCCGACGGGAATTTGTAATCTATCACGGTAGTGATACGATGACGTTCGTCATAAGATAATGGCTGTAGGGTACGTATCGGACCTCTTCTGTTAATACCACTAGATGAATTTGCGTCCGAACCAGAACCATCTGCAAACTGTAACGTATAAGTAGCGTTCAACTCTAAATTATTTGTACGTCTTCTATCCAATGAAAATGAAAAACCTTTAACAGTTCCAAAATCTAAATTGTCAAACATTTTGTATTCATTAACCGGCGTAGCTACATTAGCAAAAGTTCGCTGCTGGATCAAATCTTTTACTTCTTTGTAATAAGCTGATACTTTCATAGCTGCGGTTGAACTCACTTTTTGTTGGAATCCTACTTCATAATCTACCGTTCTTACTGGTTTCAAATTAGGATTATCAAGTGCAGCACCTCCTGGATTGATTCTATCCTTGTTTTCCCAGAAATAATAATCTAAAGGAGATGCATATGAATTGGATGGAGGTCTTTGATATAGTACATCATAATGAGCAAAGAAACCAGCATCTTCAGATATAGGGAAAGAGAACGCCAATCTAGGCATAAAATTGATTTGAGGTTTATAATCTACAAACGCGGTATTGACGTCAAATGTAGGACTTTGAATATTTAAGTCTCTATTTTGAGTCTTTCCAGCATAAGCAGGGAAAACTAAACCTTCTTGATAAATCACGTTTCCGCCCGAAACAGCGGTACCATTTGGTTGATACCATTGATCACCTTTACGAAATGCTACCACACCATCTGATTCTTCAGATTCTACATAAACATTATAGTCATCTGCCACTGAAGCTGGTTGTGGCTTTCCAATACGCGTATAATAGTCCTTTGCATTTTCAATCTCATACAATGCGTATGGGTCTCTAACTACTTTGGTGTTAGCATCAAAGTAATCAACACGCATACCTAAACGAAATATAATATCCTTGTAAGAAAACTTGTCTTGCAAAAATACTGCCCCATAAATCGGTTGTTGAGGAGCTACAATAAACGAACGCTTTCCGTTTGCGTCTCGTCCTGTAAAGAAATCTTCAAACCTCACATCATTACCGATTTTGTTGCCTAGGTGATCATATCCTTCGTAACTAATGAGATTGGGTCTATTGATTAACTCATTAGCTGAAAACATATTTAAAGACATTTGGCTAGGATCTAAGTCCCATACATTAACATAATCATTGTCAGTAACCACATTAGTGCTTGTAGAGATAAGTTCGCGGACAGATCTATAAAATTTATTATCACTGTCTACACTGATTCTAGTAGCAAAAATATCTTCAACAACTTGTCCGCCAAACGGAAAATCTACAGTCATAGTATCAACAACTTTCGAAGTATCGATACCGATTATATGGTTGTTAGCAAATCCATCTGCTAACTGCCATAAGGCTACGGGATTGATATCATAATTTCTATTTATGCTTTGCTCGTACATAAAACCTAACTGTATATTGTGTCTTCCTTTCTCTGATCCACCTGGTAAAAGATCAAAACCTGTAGCAAGATTAAAAGAGTATAGATCATTATCTGATTTAGAGAAATTGTCATACGTTCTTCCTACATTTGAGTACAAACCCCAACCCGTATTTAATACATCATTGTCTAGACCATTGATTAGACTTCCATTGACCGAAGCATAAGACCCTAATATCGGGTTAATGTTAGGATCTAATGAAGATTCTCCTATAACTTCTCTATATCCAAGATGCTGAAAAGGATCATCTGTTATGATATTAGGATCAACAAAACCAAATACTGGCTCCCACGTACGAAGTGTGTTACCATAATAACCATAATTGAATAAGTTATTTTTATGCCGAACATCTTCTTGTCTTCCAAGACCTTTTTGATAACCCAATGTTATCGTGTAATATAAGTTTTTTAAGGCTGAATTTGATCTTGCTCCATCAGAAGCCTCTTGCAGTGATTGACTACCTAACTTATGAGTAAATCTAAAGTTACCTCTATATGTATTTTGATACGAAAATGGATTATTGACCCAATTCAATAAACTCCAAGCAGTGCTAGGTGTAAATCTATCCGTCTTATCATTATAGTTTCCAGATAGTTGAATATCAATATTGTCGCTTACACGTACATCTATCCTACCTGTGAGATCTATGTCTGTGTTCTCATCATTTGGTCTTGTCCTTAAAGGCCCTACTAAATCAGCAGTTCTTAATTGCTCCAATGATGGAAATGCAACGCCATCAACAGAATAGGTGGGCGCTCCTTCAAGTTTTCTAATTACACTTTCCGGTGCTCTCCATACTCCTGTTGCAGAAGGACTACCGTCTGCAACTGTTCTGTATTGTCCAGAAAAACGATAACCTAAAATAGACTGATTTTTCTTATTTCTCAAAATCGGTCCTGCGATATTTCCTGACAATAAGTTATAACCGTAACCATCAAAACTCTTTTCCACTTCAAGA
This sequence comes from Saprospiraceae bacterium, assembly GCA_031373565.1. Classification (GTDB taxonomy): domain Bacteria; phylum Bacteroidota; class Bacteroidia; order Chitinophagales; family Saprospiraceae; genus OLB9. The sequence continues at coordinate 2,010 of JANMMV010000122.1, read as the reverse complement.
GAGCCAGATACCTTATTTGACGGTCCTTTTGATGTCAACGAAATTACACCGCCAGTTACATCGCCATATCTAGCTTCTATGCCTCCGATCACAACTTGCAATTGCTCTATCTCAGATTGTGGGATTAAATTTCCCGTCACTCGCACTCCATCTAGGAAGAAAACTGTTTCATTGGATCTTGATCCACGAATTGAAATATCTCCACCATCTCGAGAGGAAACACCTGCTGATGTTGCAGCTATTGCCGTAACACTTTTAGTAGGTAATGACCTAATCTTCTCAGCTGTGACCGTTGTACCTTGAGTGGTGTTGTCTATCTCAATTAGAGGCACTTTGTAAGCTACAATCTGTACTTCCGTAAGAATATTAGCATCATTTGATAGCTTGAAATTAACGCGATTTGTCTTACCCGCACTTATAACAATGTTAGTTAATCTTTGAACCGCATAACCAACATATTCAACTTCCATATTGTAAGTACCCGGTTGTACATTCGAAAAGAAGTAATTTCCATCTACATCTGTTTCCGCGCCAGACATAAATACACCGCCTCTAAACAACTTGACGGCACCGAAGATGATTGTTTCTCCAGTCTCGGTATCTGTAACTTTCCCTTCAATGGTTGTTTGGGCTGAAGCACCAGTAAAACCTAGGAAAAGTATACCTAAAATAAGTAAAATTCTATTCATGATTATGAACGTTTAATTAATAAATATAAAAAAGTCTGCAATGTTAACGAAATATTAAGAAATGGCAAAATTTTGAAGTGTTAAATACTCTTCCAATGTCGCCATCATACACCTTTTGAAACAAACTTGATGATCTTCGACAATAAAACTTCTGCAATTTTGGTAAGGGATTCTTGTGTCCATCCAGCAATATGGGGTGTCAAAACAACATTTTTTAAGCCAAACAATTTATGGTACATCAGTCGCTCCTCTTTGCCATATGTTTCTGGTTTTTCATTTTCAAACACATCTAACGCTGCACCACCGACTTTTCCCGAAATCAATGCATTTAACAAGTCATTTGTATTAATTACAGATCCTCTTGATGTGTTAATGATGTAAACTCCTGTTTTGCATTTCTCGAAAAATTTTTTGTCAAGCATGTAATTTGTTTCTTCTGTCAAGGGAAGATGGACTGAGATAATATCCGACTTTTCGCACATCTCCTCCAGACTCACCTTTTTGATAGTACGAACGGAACTAGGAAAACGCGTACGATATTTGTCATAACATATAACATCAAGTCGCCATGGCGACAGTTTAGAAGCAAAGGCTACACCCATATGACCCATTCCAATGATCCCAATGGTCTTTCCCGTGATCTCTATACCCCTATTTTTTTCACGTTCCCAAATCTCTTTTCGCACTTCCCTATCGGCATTCACAATATTATTTAGCAAAGAGAACATCAATCCAAAAGCATGCTCGGCCACCGCGTTGCTATTTCCTTCAGGTGAATTGAATACTGCGATTTTTTTCCGTTTGGCGTAAGCGACATCAATAATATCCAGACCAGATCCTAGTCGACCTATAAACCGCAGTGACTTAGCAAGGTCAATCATTTTTGAGTCCATTATTATCTTGCTGTTAATAATCAACCCTTCGTACTTACCAATCACTTTTGCCAATCGATCATTATCTACTGTAACGTCATAGTCGACAAGCATACCATGACTTTCAAGTCCTGAGACGAGCGAAGGGTGAACTTTATCAGTAATCAAAACACGAATAGCATTCATAAATGTAGGTTTATACTCCTGCAAAGATGATTAAATCTATAGATCCTTTCAGTCGTTTAAGTAAATAATTTCTATTTGTTTGTTTTAGATTTTACTACCTGCTAAGATTGACGTACCTTTGTGTCCCGATACAAAATATTTTATCGGTATGCCAAGAGACACTTCAATAAAATCCGTTCTAATTATCGGGAGCGGTCCTATTATTATAGGTCAAGCATGTGAATTTGACTATGCAGGATCCCAAGCTTCTCGTTCACTTCGCG
>JANMMV010000067.1:0-4199 GCA_031373565.1 Saprospiraceae bacterium | reverse complement strand
ATGTAGTAAATACCTGGTGCTAAATGGCCTATTTCGGTTTCTACATTGTAATCTTCTCTGTTATTTATCTCCTTGATAATACTTCCCATAAAATTGGATATTTTGATGGTATGCAGCAGAGGAATATCTTTTAAAATTTCTCCAGAGTCTGCTATAATATTGACTATTTCTGCGGCAGGGTTCGGGAAAATATATAGGCTCTTTGTCTCCAGTTTGCCAGTGTATTTTATAGTGTTGGCTACGATATTTGATTGAATAGGATCTTCATAATCAAAATAAATCAAGACACTATTTTCTATTCTTTCGCCACCTTTTACTGCTGCTTTAGGCTTCATCGTGTATATGAAAAAACCGTGACTTAAAAGTTCATTGCTGGTGCTGTCAGGCAATTCTATATTATTAAATCTAACCGTCAATAACCCTCTGTCATCTATACTATAGTTGTATCCTTCATGGCTGACTGATTCTATTTTGAAGGTACTCCAATCAAGATGTTTAGAAAATTGATTTTCAAGTACTATTCTTGAGGCAGCGTAGGTCCCCACGTTTTGGAAACGTATATGATATCTTAACAGTTGGTCTTTTTTTATAAAACCTTCTTTACCTTCGCCACGTGGTGTGACCTTGATGTCATTCGGGTCTATAGCTCCTACTATTTCTAAATTTTCAGCAAATGTATTGTTAGAAGGGTTTAGATCTGAATTTGATGTCACAATATTGGCATTGAGTGACAAAACTTGTCCTACTGTCACTGCTAGTGAAACCGAATCGCGCAAATTGATGATGAAATCTGTACCAGGATTGATATTGCCCATTTGCCAAATGTAAGTATCACCAATTCTCTCCGTCCAAGGTATATTTGCCGCTTTCAGTTCAATTCCCGATGGGTAAGTTACTTCTATTTTAGCATTCGTCGCATTGGCAGTTCCTTGATTATAATATCTAAGGATAGACTCACTAGCAAAGCCCCTTCTCCACGCACTAACGCCAAGGCTGATACCTGCATCACCTCCATTTGCAATCTTTGTGAGAGGCAGATTTATATTAAGCGTATTATTGTTTCCTGTCACATTTACCGATGATGGACAGTTAAGACTCCAGTAATCATTGGGTTGAAGCGTTATCGTATGATTTCCAGCACCAATTCGTTGGTCAAATTTACCTTCTTTACGGGATGTAAATATGGATTGGTTGGATCCGATTCCAAACGTAATATTCTCTATTTTTTGTTCACCATCTTCCCATGTACAATTACCATTATCGTCACTAAAAGCAAATCCAGTTACAAGGTTTGCCGCTTCTTCTGTAATGGTGATAAACTGATCTACGGCTACATTGCTCTGCGTCTGCACATATCCCGATGGCCACTTTATTTCTATAGTTGCAATAGTGGTAGCAGCACCTAGACCAAAGTGTTGTCGTAAGCTACTCTGACTACCTAATCCCTGTACAGGAAGTACCTGACGATACTGAATTTGTCCATTGGCGATGATTTTGATCGTACTGCCTATAGCTGATTTATTACTATTAGTTCCCACAAGTTTTATATTGACAAAATGGTTGTTATTGTTGGACTGATTGCAAAATAATTTATTTTTGTCACCCGTGTGTGTGCCAACAAAAATATCCATCCGACCATCTCTGTTGTAATCAGCTGAAGCTGCCCCCATTGCATTTCCAAAATTTGAACTCAACATCTCTCCCATTTTTTTTGAAAAATTGTCATTTCCATTATTAATGTAATAGAAACTCGAACCTTGATCATTCGACATATAAAAATCTAAGTCTCCATCATTGTCATGATCTATCCATAATGCTGTATGAGTATCGGCAAATGATTCAGTGAGAGCAGTATTGGTTATTTTTTCAAAATTTCCATTCCCCATATTTTTGAATAGCTCATTTCGTTGTTTTGATGCATTTAGTACATATAAATCTATCCAGCCATCATTGTTATAATCGCCCCACAAAGCGCCGACACTGTTTTGGGATTCTGCAGAAACGATGCTTTGAGTTATTTTTTCAAAATTTCCGTTGCCAAGATTTTTAAATAAGGAATTAGGCTTATTATTGCCATTAGGAATAAAGACATCTACCAATCCATCATTATTATAATCTGCCAAAGCAGGCATCGTCGATCTGTTACTTTCCAGTGCTATCGGGTTATCTTTAATGGACGTAAAGGTGCCATTTTTATTATTTCGATATATCTTATGAAATTTTGTCTCAAAATAATTGGTAACAATTAGATCCAAGAAACCGTCATTGTCCATATCAAACCATGCAGCGCCATGAAAATATTGAGGATCTACATCAAGTCCTGTATTAGAAACTTCTACATAGCTGCCATTGACGTTTTTGAATAATCTACTTTGAGTACCCGTTGCATTTACTACAAAAACATCTATTAAACCATCGTTGTTATAATCGCCCCATGCCGAAGCAACTGTTTTTTCAGTCAAATTGACTAGGGGACCGTTAGTGACTTTATAGAAATTATTGCCAGAGCTGTTGGTAAATAATAGGTTGGGTTTTGATGGGTCGCGATCGGTGACAAAAAGATCTTCCCACCCGTCATTATTATAATCTACCCAAGCTATATTCCAACTGTCTGTCGCTACATCCGCCAAAACACCAGTAGCGCAAGGGTTAAACAGTAGCTGAGAAAGATCACTGGATCTATTTTGGATACCTTCTGTGATCACAGATTGTTGTATTTGACCGTTTATCAAACCGGATACAGAAGATTCAATAGAAATGACGGTATTATTGGGTATGGGATTGCCATTATTAAATGTTGGGTTTACAACTAATTCTGTACTGATTGTCACTTGTTGATTTGCAGCTAGATTCGGTATATTATTGAATGTGATAGTAGATTGGTTTTCATTAGAAGTAATGACACCGGGGATATTCTGATTACCCAAAGTAACTTCAGATGTAGAAGGTACTGCACCCGAACCAATGACAACTTGCAATTCTGCATTCGTCAAAGGACTGCTCCCATTGGTAATGACAGACGTAAAGGTGATATTATCTCCTGGAATAGCAAGGTTTTGCGATGCGTCGCCTACGTGTGTAAATCCTGACTCAAGTGAAGAGCCAAAATACATCATCCAATTGTCATTAGTATTGGCGTTCATCACAGAAATGTTTTCATTTGCTTCTATCAGTACGTATGGTCTATCAGGTCCTGAATCTGGATTTCCATTTCCATTGTAGATACTCTTCCATTCATTGAGACTAAAAAAAGCATCTACATATCTATTGGGCTGTATGTTATAAGTTCTGTTAATGATAGCTCCATTAGTTTTTGTGTCTTTAATTGTGACATTTGCCGCCTGATTGCCTGCATAGATGTAGCAATGTGCAAAGTTGCCACCAAATAATTGGCCTGTAAATGGATTTACTACATTATTTTGATTGCCGGGAGGAAGTAAATAAACTAAAAACTCTTTGCCAGCGTCCGTTCCAGCTTCGGAAGAAACCATAGACGCCATATCCGATGTACCAGGGCTACCTGTTTCCATCCAGTTGCATTCAAATACGGATACCTTTTTATTTGGCGTACATGTAATCCTGAATACTGTCGGGAAGGTGGCATTACCATTTTTCTTTCCTATCCAGTCAGCTGGTTTTAAGCGATTGACCGTCCATGACTTCATATTGATCCATTTGCCATTTTCAAATCTTTCTAGCTTTACGGCATTATTATCATCCCAAGATACGATTCTGATTTCTTGCTCACCATTCGCTTGGTAAGGAACTGCAAAATAAAAAAGTTCTCCACTAGAAGATCCATTAAATGAGGGTACATATCCACCGCCATCTCTAGCATTGGTCCATAGTGCACCGTACTGCACAGATACAGCCTTATTGGATTCTATCATGTAGGTAGCTCCAGTCTCCATCACATCTCTACCATCTTGAAAGTGGTGGATAATGTCTTGACCACGATTTAAAGTACGTTGCTTCACGATGGTTTTTGCATCCATGTCTATATTTGTATACCCTGTAGCAGTGGTCGGTACAGATGATATTTTAGATATTGTTATGGTTGTATTATCTTCAAACGCAAAGACATTGAGATCTCTATTGGAGCTAGAGATTTTAGGAGCATAAATTATAAATTTTCCACCTAGGGAAGTTTTATTTACACTAGGTACGAAATCGTGCTGCCAGTCACTATCTGTGGACAT
>JANMMV010000025.1:0-3153 GCA_031373565.1 Saprospiraceae bacterium | reverse complement strand
GTAAAACATTAATATTTTGATAGTTCGTATATCAAAACAGTCTTTTCATATATTAATTGCGTTGGTTGGCAGTTCTATTGCAACTATAGCTTCTTTATTTCCGTCATTATAGTGAAATCATTTTTATTTATTTTATTACTTCAACCCTTTAAATTTTTACCAAATGACAACGATCAAGAAAAGTTTTTTTGCAGCCCTTTTCCTCATTTCATTAACAGCAAGTGCCACTGATTTTAAGACCATTCAATCAGAGACTAAGCAAATTCAGAACATCTTACAGCGAACTGATTTTACTGATATCATTACAAACACGACGACAGTGAAAGTAAATTTTATCGTCAACTCGCACGATGAGATCATAATAGTAAGTACTGACAACGAGTCTCTAGATCAGATTATCAAAGATGTACTAAACTACAAAAAACTAGATATCACCGTGCTGAAACGTAATGAAATTTATACTTTGCCTATAACGATAAAATAAGCGTTTTTTATAGTTAATTGTTTTGTTAAGCCAAAACCCTACAGTGGGTTTTGGCTTTTTTTGTGACTCGGCCACAAGATCGTACAACAAACAAAAATCTATTTGACCGTCAAATTCGGGTTTTTGAAGTTTAAATAATGTCTTCTACGATACAAAATCAAAATTATTCATATAAAAATATGAAAAAAGACAACAAAAAATCAAAATGTTTTGTTAAGTATACTCGAGGTTAGAAGAATTTTATTTTCTTTGCACCCGCTTAAACAAGTATACTAAAATTAAATTTCAAATTTATTAGCAATGGCAGAGTACAAAATGGACAAAATAGACCTGAAGATAGTTAGGATCTTACAGGAAAACAGTAAAATTACAAATTTAGATCTTTCAAAGAAGATCGGTTTGTCACCTGCGCCGACTCTCGAGCGCGTTAAAAAATTAGAGCAATCAGGTATCATTCAAAGTTACCATGCTAAGGTAGACTCTTCTGCAATAGGCTTGAATGTTAAAACTTTCGTTTTGGTGTCATTAGCGTGGCAAAAGCCAAATGCCTTGGATAACTTTATATTCAAAGTAAAAAATGTACCAGAAATCACAGAGTGTTACATTATCACTGGTGAAGCTGATTTTATCCTTAAGATTGTTTGTAAAGACATTCCTTCTTACGAGAAGCTGTTATTCAAGACGCTTTCTCAGATTGAAGAGATTGAAAGATTGAAGACTTTAATGACACTGTCAAAAGTGAAAAAAGAAAAAGTTCTCCCATACGATTACGAAAATGTAGAGGAGCAGTCTTAAAATTGCACCTTAAAATGATCGAATCGCTATCTAGACCTTGGTTTAGATGGCGATTTTTGTTTTAGTCCTATTAATAACGCAGGTCATTTAGAAACATATCTTTGTCCTATGATAAAACAAAGCCCCTTATGGCATATTGAACTGCCTGATAGCACTCGTGGCCATTATGTGTTTGGCACGATGCATTTGAGAAATGCAGAGGCATTTGCTCATTATGATTTAGTAAAGCCCTACATTGAACGTGTGGCAACGTATGCAGCAGAAATGGATTTACAAATTGATGACGCTAAACAGCTCAAATATTTAACCCTTCCAGAAGGTCAACTATTGTCAACGCTGGTCGGCAAACGAAAATACAAAAGATATAGTGCTATATGCCAAGATAGTTTTGGTATTGAGTTGGATACAGTTCAGCATTTTAGTCCATTTTATTTGACTCAATATTTCTCAGAAATGGTACAGCCAGCTGTTTTTCCCAAAGCCCTGGATTATGCCCTTTGGGAATATGCTCTGCAAGTAGACAAGGTCACAATCGGTGTTGAGACTTTTGAAGAACAGATCAATATTATGCAAAGTATTCCCTTGCATTTATCCATGAAGAGCCTTGATCAAATGTTTAGGAATACGTCCAATTTTAAAAAATCTATTGCTCGAATATCTACTCTTTACGCAAGTGGCGACATAAAAGGTATACACCGAAATGCTAGAAAGCAACTGGGGGCACTAAGGCCTTTGCTCATGTATGACAGAAATCGAATTATGGCCGATCGAATAGATCACATAGTGCAATCTTCATCCACATTTGTTGCCGTTGGTGCGGCTCACTTATGGGGCGATCAAGGTATTTTGGCATTATTGAAAAGAAAAGGATACAAGGTCAAGCCGTTCTAATATCAATTTCTGACGACTCCAAATCCAAAACTAACGTTCTTTCCTTCGTCAACTACGGTAAGCGAATAAGCGCCCGACACCAAATCGTTGATTTCAAAATTAAATGATCCCACAAGTTGGCTTGAAAACTTACCATGAAGTAGTACTCTTCCACTTACATCACTAATGAAATAGGACTTTTCAGCTATGGAAGGCGATTCGTAATTAGCTCGGAACAATGATTGTGAGACTGATCTAATATCTAATATCTTAAATTTTGTAGCAGGCAAAATGACTACGTCACAATCCTTATACTCTTTCTGGAGCTCAACAAATGCTTGGATAATATTAAGTCTTCCTCCCGTTACAGTCAGTCCCTTCATGGATTGCTTTTGATCTACCGAGCTCATCAACGCAATTTTCACTTTTGCTGCCAAGTCGCTTGGGTCGGCGTCTGCCGCTTCTGCAATTGCTTTACATGGTATAGAATACATAAGAGCTATTGCTCCAGCTACGATGGGCGTTGCAAGAGAAGTTCCTGACTCTAACTTGTAGTTTGTGATATTTTTATCAGTGGTCAGTATACTTTCCCCTGGTGCGCTGATATCCACACTTTTAGGTCCAAATCCTGTAACAGATTCTAATTCATCAAGCTCGTTGCTACTATTGACCACGATTAAAAATGAACTTGCACATGTAGATGGCATATCTCCTACGACATCTACATTGTCCTTCGCATTAGTGGTCGCCGTAACACTAAGTATTCCTTCTAAGCCTAGTTTATCAAACATAACGCACCACGCAGGATAGTCTTCAGCCTTTGCAAATGAAATCCCACCACTGTAAGAGGTTACTACAATATTGGCACCTTTCGATCCGCCACTCGAATTCCACAACTTTTTCTGCGTCAGCACATAGTCATACGATTCTATCACTGTACTGACTGTACCACCAGTTACCAATAACATTAATTTAGCATCCCAAGCAACTCCAGCGATACCTTT
>JANMMV010000020.1:0-2040 GCA_031373565.1 Saprospiraceae bacterium | reverse complement strand
GCCCAGGAGCCACTTTGGTTTTTGAAGTAGAGCTCCTTGGGATTAATCAATAAGTATTAACACTAAAAAAACGCTGTCAATTGAATTATATCGGCGTTTTGTCTTGATTTATATCAATCATTGTTCTACACCTATGATATCATCTAGAACAACTTAAGATTAGCTTGTACAGATTTGTGCCAATAAAGTCCTACTTTTGCTCAACAATTTAGATATGAATATGAAATATAGATCCTTTGTAGCTTTTAGTTTTAGCTTGATATTGATAGCATCCTGCAAGTTCACTACACAAGAAAAGAAGATTATTGACTTACATAAAATCTATGTTGACGGGTGGATAACTTATGATTCAACTAAGATTATGTCTATTTTTGAAGACGATGCAGCGCTACAACCACCGGGACTGACTCCAATCTTTGGTAAAAGGAAGATGGCTGAGTACTGGTTTCCAAATGATGGATCTAAGATTACGATTCAAGACTTTGAATTTGATCCTATCCATGTCGAGATCAGAGATACCATTGCCATCCTAACTTATGACGCGGTATTAGATTATGTGTATCAAAAAGATACCATGTCGATATCACAAGTGGAAACAAGCATAGGAACGGCCATATATCGTAAGCAATTTGATGATTCATGGAAAGTTTGGAGACAATTCTGGACCAACACGGATATGAAACGAAAATGATAAAAGCTCGCGCTTTTATCATTTGCTTTTTAGTTTAGGGTATTTAAAACATACTATTGGTGGGCAAACTACAAACAATTTGGAATGACTTCTTACAAGTGATCTTCCCAGATCTTTGTCTTGCCTGTGAAAGTAAACCCAAGTCTCCTTCAGCCCTTTTTTGTTCGGATTGTCTCTTCAATTTGCCATTGACAGACCACTTCACACAAGTAGATAATGCCGTTACCAAACACTTTTTTGGTCGAGTCGATATCGTCCACGGTGCGGCACTCTACTATATGACTGACGATAGCCACATGCATAACGTAATTCATAAGCTCAAATATGGCGATCGAACTGAGATAGGTATAGAACTTGGTGAACTAATAGGTAAAATGATAAAGAAAAGTCCGTTGTTCGCACCTGTTAGTGTTATCATACCTGTTCCGCTGACATCTCGTAAGAAATATAAGCGCGGTTACAACCAATGTAGTTATATTGCACAAGGGATCTCAAATGTTCTCAATGTTTACCAAAATGACAATATTGTGCATAAGATTCGAGAAACACCTTCCCAAACTGGGTTAAGTCGGTACGAAAGAGTCCAAAATGTAGCTGATGTTTTTGAAATCATGAAACCAGACAAAATCAGAAATCAACATATCTTGGTCGTTGATGATGTAGTAACAACGGGTGCCACATTAGAGTCACTTTGCATCGCCATCCTAGCAGCAGGAGCATCATCCGTATCCATTGCAACTATCGGTGCTGCTCAGTCCTAAGATATAGTATGCAGACGGCAACAATAAATATTGCTAGTTATTTACATATAATAAAAATTATTAATATATTTGCTACAAATTTAAGCGTTATGAAGCCTTATATGCAAGACAGCAACCAGAAAAGTATCATGGATATCATAAATGAATCTGATCCCCTTGAGAAGAGAGCTGAAACACCGCTCACTCCTGGCGAGGCCAAGCGAATAGAGCTGATTAGAAAAATGAAAAATGATACTGACAAGATTGAATACATGGTTATGTTGAATGCTTTGATGATAAGTCTATTTGCTATATCTATTTGGCATTACATGACATATCGATCTTGGATTTCAATCATCTGCATGGTTCTGAGTATGGTCTATTTTATGTACATAAGAATGAGACTGCGCACTGCTACAATTAGGCTAGTTGATCATAAAAACAACTTCGACTTATACCTATGGGAAGGTTTCCACTTGAAAGAGATGCGATACTCCGCAGTAAAACTAGCCTATCTGATATTTTTTCCACTTTTTTGCGTATTGCTGGTAGATGTTCTATCAGGTATCGTTTACGCGATGCCGTTCTATGTCAAAGTCTTGATTGCCT
>JANMMV010000862.1:0-5425 GCA_031373565.1 Saprospiraceae bacterium | reverse complement strand
TGCGTGAGTTGGTTTCTAATGCCGTAGATGCTACTACCAAGATCAAAACCATCGCACAGCGTGGCGAGTTGAAAACTGAACTAGGCGATACGAAGATCGAAATCAAAATCGACAAAGAAGCCAAAACGCTTCACATCATCGACAAAGGTATCGGTATGACTGGCGAAGAAGTCAATAAATATCTCAACCAAATGGCCTTCTCGTCAGCAGAAGAATTTCTAGCCAAATACAAAGACGATACGACGATTATAGGTCACTTCGGACTAGGTTTTTACTCGGCTTTTATGGTTGCAGACAAGGTGGATGTCATTACCAAATCATACCAAGAAGACGCTCCTGCGCACCTGTGGTCATGCGATGGCAATCCTGAGTACACGATCGAGACTCATGATAAGACAGAGCGGGGCACAGAGATCATCCTTCATATCAATGACGAAAGCACCGACTACCTTGAAGAAAGCCGTATCCGTGAGCTCTTAACTAAATATTGTAAGTTTTTGCCAGTTGAGATCAAGTTTGGTACAAAGACAGAAACAACCTATGAAGGCGACGGTGACGAGAAGCAAGAAATTAAGGTCGAAGTAGATGATATCATCAATAATCCGAATCCGATCTGGAAAAAGAAGCCTTCAGAGTTGACGGATGAAGATTACAAAAAGTTTTACCAAGAGTTACATCCATACAGCCCACCACCTTTGTTTTGGATACATCTCAATATTGATTATCCATTTAACCTTACGGGAATTTTGTACTTCCCTAAGATCAATAATGGCTTCGAAGTACAGAAAAACAAGATCCAACTATATTGCAATCAAGTATTCATCACGGATGATGTGAAGGAGATCGTACCAGAGTTTTTGATGTTGTTACACGGTGTGATAGATTCACCAGACATTCCATTGAACGTATCAAGATCATACCTACAGTCTGATAGCAATGTCAAGAAAATTAATACTTACATTTCTAAAAAAGTAGCCGAAAAACTTTCTTCCATCTTTGAGACCGACCGTCCTGGATATGAAGAGAAGTGGGGTGATATTGCGACTTTCGTCAAATATGGTATGATCTCTGATGAAAAATTTAATGAGAAAGCACAAGAGTTTGCCTTATTGAAGAGTAACGACGGCACGCTGTCGACCTTGACTGAATACAACGAGAAAGTCAAATCTGCACAGACTGACAAGAACAATAAAGTTGTCTACATCTACTCCAATGATCCAGTAAATCATCACTCCTATATCAAGTCCGTTAAAGATCATGGATACGATGTTTTAGAAATGGATACTTTGATCGACAATCACTTTATGCAGCATATCGAGTACAAAGGTGGCGATGCTACGTTTGTACGAGTGGATTCTGATACACCAGATAATCTAGTTCAAAAAGACGAAACGAAGGAGTCTGTCCTATCTCAAAGCGAGCAGGATAAGGTCAAAGCCATCTTTACCGATTCTCTCAAAAACTTGAAAGATGGTCGCATAGAACTCAAGCCTTTGTCGCCTACTGATCATCCAGTACTTATCACTAAGCCTGAGTTTATGCGTCGTATGAAAGAGATGCAAGCGATGCAAGGTATGGATATGGGCATGTTTCCTGATTCGCACAATGTGGTCATCAATACCAATCACCCACTTATAGCGGACAAATTGATCAAGATGAAGAGCGAAGACAAGAAAGCTGATTTTGCAAATTACTTACATGATCTAGCACTCCTAAATCAAAACATGCTCAAAGGCGAAGAACTATCGTTGTTTATCAGCCGTAGTTTAGAGTTTGTAAAGTAAAATATAATTAGCTGTTTCCCTTTAAGATCAGGGCAAAAAGGAGGTAATTAACGCTAAACAATATTTTTGGCATTAGCCCACATTTAAAAATATTAACCACCAATTGTGCAATACAGTTGGTGGTTTTTTGTTTTCGGCCCTACCACAAATCGAAATAAAAAACCAGATATCTGAACAAAATCTAAATCGAAATTGCCGTTCGCTTGGTAGTTAAGTTTACCTTTGTTGTGTAAAGATCACAAAATCCATACTAAACATGCTATATCTCGTTCCGACACCGATCGGCAATCTCGAAGACATGACTTTTAGGGCTATCACAACGCTCCAAAACTGCGATGTCATACTTACCGAGGACACACGCACGAGTGGCAAGCTTTTGAAGCATTTCAGTATAGACAAACCGCTTTGGTCCTTTCACGCATATAACGAGCACCGAGCTTTGCAAAATATCGTCGATCACCTGCGCCAGGGCAAGCATATCGCGCTTATATCAGATGCGGGTACGCCGGGTATTTCGGATCCGGGCTTTTTGTTAGTGCGTGCATGTCATCAAAATGATATCAAAGTTTCTTGTTTGCCAGGACCTACGGCATTTGTACCTGCGCTCGTCTCATCGGGTATGTCAACAGATAGATTTTATTTTGAAGGTTTTCTGCCGCACAAGAAAGGACGGCAGACACGATGGAAAGCCTTGACTCAAATAGACTGTACCATCATATTATATGAGTCATCTCATCGGATACTCAAGTGTCTAGAAGAAATTGTCACCTACCTAGGTCCAGATAGACAGGTTTGCGTAGGTCGTGAGATAAGCAAGATGTTTGAAGAGTTTCGCGCCAACACAGCTGAAGAAACTCTCGCCCACTATGCAAAAAACATTGCCAAAGGAGAGATAGTCGTTATCATCGAAGGCAAACCAGATAAGAAAAAAAGCAGAGGGAAGGATGAAGATGAGTGATTCACAAAACCGACTTAGGAACCACTTTCCTCATAAAAGTTTTCGTCCGTTTTCTAAGATTAACATCGCTATCAGGGTTCCATTGTAAAGTCGTCTCCCATGCGTTCTCAAGTTTGAACTCATCATCAAAACCTTGCTGTACCTTTTGAGTAAGCTGTGTATTATGAATGATGGTCAGACATTCTGTGTTAAGATGCATACTACGTGGGTCAAGATTGAAAGTTCCAATCACGGTTGTTTTGCCATCGATAGTCATGGATTTAGCGTGGAGTCCAAATATCGGCGTAAACGTTGGTTTTTCTCTTAGTGCACCAGTCAAAAGACGCGCCCTACATGCTGCATCAGGCCTAAATTCGTAGATCTTAACGCCTGTTTTTAGCAGTGCTTTTCTATCTCGCTGGTATCCGCTGAATGCTTCTAGATTATCTGTTGATGCAAGGCTATTGGTCAGTATTCGGATTTTGACACCTCGTTTGACTGCAGTCTCCAGAAGTTTTCTCGTTTCGACTGTTGTAACAAGATATGGTGATTGGATATCAATGGATTTTTGGGCATTTTTGATTAATTCTATCAGCGCTTCAGTCGTCTTGCCACTACCTTCTAAGCCTTGGCTTCCATCGTTTTTTCCTGGATCATCGGAGACATACTGCACACTATCTGACCATACGATACCATCTTGGTTAACCAAAGTTTGAAAAGCAGCAGGTAGATTTGTAACCCTAGCCCGTATCTGAGGCCAATAGTTTGTTGTGTCACAAGCATACTGGTGCAACTTACCATACATCGAAGGGCTGTACGTTGGTGACATGTCTGCTGGTAGCAATTGACTGACAGGCACACTAAGTGGATGACTCCAAAACTGCTCAAAAGACGCTGCTATCGGCTCGCAAATCTTACCCACCAGAAAGATATCTCTATCTCTAAAATTGTATTCATGATCGTAATCGAAGTATTCATCCGCGATGTTGCGGCCACCTGTGATAACCGCCTGCCCATCAACCAAAAATACTTTATTGTGCATTCGTTGATTTACATGTCTAAAATCAGTAACGACATTCGCCATTTTCTCAAATAGATTTTTGCCAAGGTTGATATTTGGATTATAAATCTTGATTTCGATATTGGGATGCGCATCCATAACCATAATATCGTCTGCTTCTGCATCCACCATCATGTCGTCTACACAAATTCGAACTTTGACACCGCGATCAGCAGCACGCACTAAGTAGTCGCAAGCGATCAACCCTATATTATCAACTGAAAAGATAAAATATTGAATATCAATAGATTTGACAGCATGCTGTGTTAACCAGGCGCGAGCAATCATCGATCCATCACCGTCTTCGAGCACATAAGCCCCTGACATTTTAGAAGTTTTGGAAGCGAACTGCTGTAAATAGGAATCTACAGAAGTTTTGTCATCCGCAGTTATATTAGCGCAATGATCAATATTTATTGTTGACTCCTTAACTTGTTGCTTACAACTACCTAAACTGCACATTGTAATTAATAAAATAACTACTTGCCACTTCCGAAAGTAACTAATTATGCGGTTCGTTTCAAAACAAATTTTAGACATAGAATCATGTTGTAAATTGTAACAAAGTTAGTAAAATAGTTGGGTCGGTGAGTCGTCATATAAAATAAGTATGAGAGACCAATCAATACAGTGTGAAGTCAAATAACCAACAAAAATTAAGATTTGTATTCGGGTTTCTAAAAGCCATAAAACAGCTAATATCGGTACATTAACAAATAAGAACCATTATTTTTGTATTTTTGAAGGTATTTAGGCACATTTAATCCGTTAGTTTAACGATAACACGATACCATGAAAGAAGAAAAATTGGCAGTACTTATTGACGCTGACAATGTCCCGTATGCAAACGTCAAGGAAATGCTCGAAGAGATTTCTAAAAACGGCACACCCACCATTAAGAGAATTTATGCCGATTGGACTAAACCCACGGTCTCAGGATGGAAAAACGTCTTGCTTGAAAACGCCATTACTCCCATCCAGCAATATAGCTATACTAGTGGAAAAAACTCCAGCGATAGCGCTCTCATTATTGATGCGATGGACATCTTATATTCGGATAAGGTGGATGGATTTTGTATCGTTTCAAGTGATAGTGATTTCACGAGATTGGCGACAAGATTAAGGGAGGCGGGGATGACGGTGATAGGTTTTGGCGAGAAGAAAACGCCACAACCCTTCATATCAGCTTGCAATAAGTTCATCTACATTGAGATACTTAAAAAGGAAATCCCAGTTCCTACTAAAACCGCCAAATCTAACGCTGCACCTAAAGTAGAAGAGCCTTTGAACAAGCTTGACAAAAACACAATCAAGTTGATCACCCAGAGTGTAAATGAATTGGCCGACGAAGCAGGATGGACATTTTTAGCACATTTAGGCAATTACATTTTGAAGAAAAAACCAGATTTTGATGCTAGAAATTTTGGGTTTTTGAAGTTGCTACCATTAATCAAGAGTACAAAATTGTTCGATATCGAAGTACGCGATACTGGTATCGCCAATGTAAAACATATCTACATCAAACAAAAGTAAGATGCCGATGCGAGCGTAGCGTTGGATGGCAGCGAAACGTCTGAATACAACTATTGATGACAGAGCCCTTGCTCAAAAAGGTAGAAGCAATCAAAACCAACAAAACCCTGT
>JANMMV010000853.1:0-4455 GCA_031373565.1 Saprospiraceae bacterium | reverse complement strand
GTGGTGGGGGAACTTAAGATCGTTACCACCACCGTGTATATCAAATTTCTTGCCTAGGTATTTGGTACTCATCGCGCTACACTCCAAATGCCAACCTGGGAACCCAAGTGACCATGGACTGTTCCACTTCATGATATGTTCATCAGACGCTTTGATCCAAATCGCAAAGTCTGACGGATGATTTTTTTCATCTTGATTTTTGAGATTATCCCTTGACTCTGCAAGCAAATCATCGATAATACGTCCTGATAGTTTTCCGTATTCTCCTGTCGATTGAGCAAATTTTAGTGTATCAAAATAGACAGAGCCTTTTTTTATATTTGCGTAACCATTATCTAGAATATGTTGAACCATCTCTATTTGCTCGATAATGTGACCTGTAGCACGAGGTTCTATACTAGGCTGTAATGTATTAAATATTTTCATCATGTGATGAAAGCCATTGGTATATTTTTGGGCTACTTCCATCGGCTCGAGATTATCAAGTCGTGCTCCCTTACTCATGCGATCTTCTCCATCGTCAAGTAAGTGACCCACGTCAGTTATATTGCGCACGTATCGTACTTTGTAGCCCAAAAATAGTAGATATCTGTAAATTATATCGAAAGATACGAATGTCCTACAGTTACCCAAATGAACATCGTTGTAAACCGTCGGACCACATACATACATGCCGACATAACCTTCATCAATTGGAGTGAATACTTCTTTTTGGCGGGTAAGACTGTTGTAAACTTGTAAATTTCGATCTTTCACTTGTGGATAGTTATATTTTATTTGTCATGGTCTAAAAAGTAAATGCAAAGATAATAAATTTTTATAATATGATAGTACACTATTGGCGCTCATTGCGCGACTAAATCTAACTTTTTACTAATAAAAAAGCCCGATTCTTTTGAGAGAATCAGGCTTTCAAATCTTATGATTGGATTGCTATTATTTCTTTGCAACAGTTTCATATGCTGTTTTTAACGTCGCTAATGCAGCGTCAGCAGCAGTTTTGATTTCTGCTTGCTTTGCAGTCCAAGTGCCTACTTTAGCAGTACCTTGAGTTACTAAGCTAGTTAGTTCAGCAATTTTAGCAGGTACGTCACCTTCTATTTTACCTGCAGCCAAGCCATCTTTTAAAGCTGATAATGAACCCGCCTTTTCAGTCCACATACTTACAAACTCAGTCAATTCACCTTGTACTGGTGTGTATGAGTCAACAGTTGCTTTTCTGTATGCATCTAATGCCATCTTATATTTCGAACCTGCATCACCCTTCAAACCAGCAATAGCTGCGCTGTCAAGAGTCATTGCTTGTCCTTGCTCAGTGAAAGACGTTACTTCTTTAGTTAAACCTTCTGCAAATGCTGTTACTGCTGTAGTTGCTGCATCCCAATCAGTACCTAACTTTGTGATAGCATCTTTATGCGCGCTAACACCAGGCTTGCAAGAGAAAACAAATAACGGTAGTGCTAATAATAAAAACTTTTTCATGATCGAATTATTTTTGTATTTATGATTTAATGCTGCAAAGATAAGTCCGACATCAGATTGATTGTACATATTAATGAATATATTTTTTTGATGATAAAAGCGCATAAGTTATGGTAAACTACTATAATTCAATATTATAAATATTACGATTAATTTTATTTGATTATGGTTAACAATCTTTAACATTACATATAAGTATGTCAATGATACCTTTATAAAAGTGTAGTCAGTATTGTCATATTGTATATTTGCCTATATTTGTGTCAACATTTGATTTACAGGTACATGAACACAAAACCAACACTCTTGATTTTAGCTGCCGGAATGGGCAGTCGATACGGCAATCTCAAACAGATGGATGGCTTCGGACCTAACGGTGAGACGATTATTGATTATTCAATTTATGATGCTTTGGAAGCAGGCTTTGGCAAGTTTGTTTTTGTTATTCGAGATTCTTTTAGGGATGCATTTGAGGCCTATTGGATTCCAAAACTTCAGGGTAAAGCTGAAATCGTATTTGTAGATCAAGCTCTAGATCATTTGCCTGGTGGTATTCATCTCAATCCTGATCGGGTCAAACCTTGGGGCACTGCCCATGCTGTATGGGTAGCAAGAGATTTTATCAATGAGCCATTTGGGGTTATAAATGCAGATGATTACTATGGTGTGGATTCATATCATCAGTTATCGTCTTTTCTTAATAACGCTATCGAACAAAAATCTAAAAATTATGCTGTAGTTGCATATTATCTTAGGAATACGTTGTCAGAGCACGGGACAGTAAATCGGGGTGTCTGCCAAGTAGATCCATACCAACACCTTGTAGATGTCACTGAATGTATAAAGATCAAAAGAAATCCAGATGGGCAGATAACTTATACTGAAGACGAAAGAGAAATTTTATTAGAAGAAGATTCTTTAGTATCTATGAATATGTGGGGCTTTTTACCATCCTATTTCCCCGCTTGTACTGCTCACTTTGAGCAATTTCTTGAGAAGGAAGGTATGAAGCTTACTTCTGAATACTATATACCTACCTTGATTGATTACCTTATCAAGTCAGATATATTAGATGTTGAAGTTATCGATACAGAGTCTGATTGGTTTGGTGTCACATATCCGGAAGATAAGCCGTTTGTAGTCGAAAAGATTGCCTCTCTTATTAAAGAAGGAGCTTATCCTTCTAATTTGTGGCAATAAAAACGGGAATATGCATGAACAGACTGGAAAATGGATCATAGCATTCGGAGTAATCTTGGTACTGGTGGGGCTGATATATTATTTTGCCGGTGATAAGCTCCAGTTCATTGGACGATTACCTGGCGACATTAGGATCGAAAGAGAAAATTTTAAGTTTTACTTTCCCATCACTACCATGATTTTGTTGAGCCTTCTCGTTAATCTTATTATCCGATTACTTCGACACTTTTGAGTTTTGGTCATGACATAGCCGTCTTTTTTGTACTATCCTCCTGCTTTCTTGGCATTTTTGTAACCTTCATCTATCAATATCTTCATAATTTTATCTCGATGATTTCCTTGGATTATGATTTCATAGTCTTTGACAGTGCCACCTACACCACATTTGGTTTTGAGAAGCTTGCCTAGCGCTTCTAGCTTTTCTTCGTAACCAATCCACCCTGTTATCAAGGTAACTTCTTTACCGCCACGCTGCTTGCGATCGATATGAACCCTCAAGTTTTGGTTGCTTGGGTTAAATTTATTTTCGTTGTCATCGACTTCTTCTGGTGCATTTTCAGGATTGCCCATTTTTATGAAATCATCCCAAATCAATGATATTGGTTTATCTTTTGCCATAGATTTATTATAAATTTGATGTTCGTCTTCGCCAGTTATTATTGATCATCCGGAGTATCTGCATGCCGAGATCTTCGGTCCCTATACTTGAATTTGCAAAAATAACCACCCCAGTGTTAGCATCGGGTGATATAGCCATAAATGCATTGTGCCCCGACGTCTGGCCGGTATGAGTTAGCACATTGATCCTATCAGCTGCGATAAGGTGCCATCCATTCCACATCTTGAGACTTTCACTAAAAGTGGATGATGAGATTTCATCTTTTTTGATTTTTTTTACCAGGCTATATTTCATAAAAAGTAAGGCATCATCAAGGTTTGTCTTAATGCCTTCAGACGCTTTAAACGATGCAAAAGTCCAAGGCATTGTGGGTTTTCGCATACGATCATATCCAATAGTGGCAGCTTCAGATTTATTCTCAGTGAAATCTATAAAGGTGCTACTCATCTTTAATGGTTGGGCAAGGTAGTATTGGAGTGCGTCTTCTATCGACATTTGTGTAGCTCGTTGAATGATGAGCTCTAACAATGCAAAATTGGTGTGGCTGTAAATGAATGATTTTGTTTTTTTGTCAGGGATAAAATCTCTATAGAACTTCAAAAGATCGGCTGTCTTGTAGTACTCATATGGATTTTGGCTATTTTTTTCTTTTTTACCGAACCATGTAGGTCTCTTGGGGAGACCGGAAGTATGTGTGATGAGATGCTGGATTGTTAGATGCTCCAGTCTTGGATTGCTATAATCTGTCTCTAGCCATTGATTGACTTTATCATTTACATCCAAGATCTTTTGGTATTCCAGGGCATTGATCAACTGAGTCATGTACAATTTAGTTATACTCCCTATTTCAAAAATATCCTTACTACTTAATTTTACCTGAGGTGATGTCTTATCTTTCGTCCCAAAATCAAAGATAAAGGTAGAATCCCCGTCTAGTACACCAATAATAAAACCGGGCGTTTTTTCAAAATCAATTTCAGTGTCAAATCTTATCAGTTTTTCTATCTCTACTTTTAATTGTGCACCATTTTGACTTATACAAAAGTTACAAATTGTCACATTAAGTAAACTGATCAGAAATAGCTTTAGCTTTTGTGGTATTATATCCATAGTGCAAATTTCGTATTTTATTGCCTATTATTAGGTAAGATTAG
>JANMMV010000841.1:0-7759 GCA_031373565.1 Saprospiraceae bacterium | reverse complement strand
CTCCAATGTCGCGGGGCAAGGTGTAGCCATTCAGGAAGGCATACATTTGATCTACGGTGTAATCAGCATAAGGGTTGGCGGGGTCTTTGGGGTTAAAATTGCTGGGCATTCGCGCCAGGGCTGAGGTGTGGTCGGACAAATGCCCCAGGGTAATCTGCTTGCCATCTTTGGTAGGCAGTTTTACTGCGGCAGGCAGGTGTTTTTGAGCTGGATCATCGGTTTTTACCTTCCCCTCAAGTACGGCCTGGGCCAGCAGAATACCCGTAAAGGTTTTAGAGATGGAGCCAATTTCATAAATGGTATGTTCGTTCACGGGCTGCCCTCCGGCAGTTTTGGTGCCAAAGAGGTGATACTGCGGCCCGTCCTTGTCGATGATGCCGATGGCGATGCTCGGGCTGTAGCCGTTGTTGATCCGCGCCTCAATGTTTTTGATGACTTCGGCAGGTAAGCTTTTTTGTGCAAAGCCGGAAAGAACGCACAAGGCGATTAAAACGGTAAATAGGTGTTTCATGATTTTGGTTTTAAAGGATGATCAGGCCAAGTTAACTTGATAATGGGTGCTGCGTCCTGCTTTTTGGACAAATGCCCCCTTGCAGATGCTTAATCGGCTCAAAATGGGCTAAAAAATGAGCCGAATAGATGCTTTAATCGGCTCATTTAAGTTTCACCAACCCAAAACGAGCCAGCTCGTCTTCATTTATTCACCCTTTGCAAGTCCAAATCCTGAAAATCAAAACTAAAATCAATATTTGGCGAAATGCCTTTCATCTTAATGGATTGGGCCTTCCCATTTTCATCCAGGGCAAACATGGCGAGTGCATCACAATTCATGTCCTGGTATTCCCATTTGATGGCAAAGGTATTGGCATTGTAAAAAGCCATCGGTCCGTTCAATTTTGGCGAACGATATGATTTTATCCACAATTTTTTGTCTTTCATAAATACTTCCACTTTTCCAAACCATGGGTCTTCGTAGATACCTATGTAGTCTTCATTTTTGATCGGCGTATTTTTTGCTGCATCCACTTTTGCCCAAACGTTTGCGGTTACTTCATCGCCGGTGCCTTTTTGCTCGTTCATTCTAGAAGCGATCTTATCTATCCATCCAAAATCGTCTAAGCCCAAATAACTATCACCTATTGTATTGGAAATCGAAGAAAAAAGACCTGCTCCCCCATTTTCAGTATTGGTTAATATGACGATGCCTAAGTTCATATCAGGATACATCGTTACAATAGATAACATTCCCGGCAAACCGCCTGTGTGAGATACTTTCAAATTTCCTTTTACGTCGGATAATCCCCAACCTAAACCATAGCCGTTGAAATGCGAGTTGTATCTCGGATTGGGATTGGTTTCCAGCACTGTATGTAACCGCCACATTTCATTGTGGTTATCTATAGAAAATAATGATGATTTCAAATCAGGTCCATACTTCCCCTTATTCAAACGGACGATCATCCATTTGCTGATATCTGCTACATTTGAATAAATGCCACCTGCAGCGCTACCCATTCCAATATCGTAAGTATCAATTGTTTTAATTATGCCAGATTCTGACGAGTGTGGCGCAGCCAAATTGATTTTATCCTTTAGCAAACTGCCTACAAACGTATTGTTCATTTGTAAAGGTTCAACAATTCTTTTTTGCACAAATAAATCATAACTCATACCGCTGACTCTGGCAATCACTTCTCCGGCCACTATGTACAGCAAATTGTCATAATCAAATTGGGTTCTAAAAGCAGAAGTTGGCTTAAAATATTGAAAACCACTAACTACATCCTTTACAGTAAAATCTGAGCCATCAGGGAAAAACATCAAATCGCCCACACCTAATCCAAGGCCACTGCGGTGCGTCAATAGATCTTGGATATTAAAATTTTCGGTTACATAATCGTTGTACATTTTGAACTCAGGAATATGATCTTTTACCTTATCTGTCCATTTTAGCTTTCCTTCATCCTCTAAAATCGCAAGGGCCGTCGATGTAAATGCTTTGCTATTGGAAGCTATCTGAAAATTGGTGTTCTCATTGACGGGCTTTTTGGTACCAATATCTGCTACTCCATAGCCCTGTGAGTGAATCACTTTTCCGTCTTTCACAATGGCAACTGACACGCCTGCTACTTTAAACTTCTCCATGGCATCAGAGACCAACGAATCAATTTTTTGAGTGGACAATTGTGCTGCGACGTCTTGAAAGATGAACGCAAAAACAAGGAATAAGCACACATTTTTGAACTGTATCATATGTTTGGATTTAAAAATATTGAATCAAAAGTACTATTTGTATTTGAAAAAACTGCTTCTGAAAACTGGATCTAAAATTTAATCATCTACTTCTTCCTCAGCACAGTTTTTACGCCGTGATTGATTACAGCTACAGAAATTACCTTGCCGGAAGCATCTCTTGTAAATGCTACCTGACGATCACTATTATCATTATAAAAAAACCTATCCGGAGACTCGGCAACCAATTCTCTGGTTTGCCCATTGGACAATACCATTTTTAAATTACTACCTTCTCTTTCAATTTTGATTTCATTTTTGTCTTGATAAATACCCGTCAAAGGTTCCAAAGCCATCGAATCAAGCATGATCTTTTTGTGTTGATAGGGCAACATGACTTCCTTCCCAGCCATGATATGCTGTAAAGCATTACTGATTCCTGAAGAATTTGAATTATTATTGGATAGGATAATAAAAGTCTGGTCTTTATCAACATTCCTAACGAGGAAAGTTGAATAACCAGGCCAACCGCCAGAGTGCGAAATCAAATATCCCTGGGCCGACTTTTCCAAAAACACACCAAAACCATAATACGATTTATTAACAGTATCGACCATGGCCTGCTCTTTTAGCATTTCTTTTTGTGTGGCTTCGCTCAACAACGTATGATTTTTTACAGCTCGATCCCATTTTAATAGATCTCCTGTGGTGGAATTCACCGTGCCATCACCTATTATGCCATCTAAATAAAATACAAAATTAAAGTCGGGTATGCTATCGGGCATAAGGTGCTTTTGTAAGCTGTCACTATAAACATAACCAAAAGCATAATTGGAAATGGTATCTTTTAAGGAACGGCGGGTGTTATAAACGCGTGTATGATTCATGCCTAAGGGCTTAAAAACATGGGTTGCCAAATAATCATTGAATGTTTGACCCGAAACCTTTTCGACAATGGACGCTAGAAGGGCATAAGCGGTATTGCTATATTCCCATCTCGTACCCGGAGCAAATACAACCGGTGGCTTTTCGTTAGCCAAAAAGGCGATAACATCCTTATTAAAAGCAATTTCGCTGTGATCCCATTTTTCATT
Source organism: Saprospiraceae bacterium (assembly GCA_031373565.1). Classification (GTDB taxonomy): domain Bacteria; phylum Bacteroidota; class Bacteroidia; order Chitinophagales; family Saprospiraceae; genus OLB9. The sequence goes on along the minus strand of JANMMV010000841.1, from coordinate 4,433 downwards.
CATGGCACTTTCATAATCAGGCAGGCCCGATGTATGGGTAAGCATCTGGTTAATTGTGATGTTATAGTAAGGCAGCTCGGGAAAAAACTGCCGCAGCGAATCCGTTAGCTTTAATTTGCCTTTATCTTTTAGTAATAAAATAGTAGTAGCCGTAAATTGCTTACTCACTGATGCCAATTCAAATACAGACGTATCATTGAGTACACGTTTTGCATCATAATCGGCATAACCATATGATTTTTGAAGAACGATTTTGCCATTTTCAGCGACTAAAACATTACCATTAAAATTAAAATAGGTTGCCTGCGCTGTAAGAAAATCATCCATTAATATGGCTTTGGATGTAGACTGATCTCCCTGCTTGCAAGCAAACATACCAAAAATCAAAAAAGCACAGAAAAATTTAAAGGTAGGATTCATTCTATTTGTATTTTATGATAAGAAAATTTGATAAAAAAGAAGGTTATAAATCACTATTTTTAAGAAGATCCATCAACCTAGCAACCGCATTAGAAAAGAAGAAAAAATAAGCGCTACTCTGATAAAAATTTCCTTACATCTGCTGTTACCTTGATCAGATCAGGCTCATGAATATACATCATATGGCCGGCCTCGTAATAGGTCTTTACAATCCGCTCTTTGACGATACCGTGTCTCGCAAAAGTATATTCTGCGTCAAAAAAAGGACAAATGAGATCGTAGTATCCGCTTGCCACCATCACTTTCATATCTGTGTTTCGTCTCATGGTCTCACCAAGCTGCCTAGCCACATTTACCGGCCAAGGTTCCCAATATTTCCCATCAGCTACGGTCCTCCATCGCCATTTTTCGCCTATTTCGTCATTGGAAGTCAAATATGGTCGGTCCACAGACACTTTGAGCACATCAGCATAATAGTGGTTTAGCGCCGCTGTAAATGCACCCTCTATCTGAAAACTAGCAGGGTCACCTAAATGAGGTGTTTGGGTCATATCATCCGTTTCATCTCCGATAAATCTTCCATCCAGCCTTCCGATAGAGAGGCCTTTATCTGCCAGCAACTGTTTTTGAAAACGAGGCATTAGGATCATCAAATTCGATTGGATGATATAGTTTTTGTCAAGTCCTGTAAAATAAGCAAGTTTCCCAGCCACATCATTCTTTTCGGAAACTGGCAACAAATTACCCTTGTATAGTGCCGGTGCATACACATTGTAAGTAAATTGCCGACATTCTTCTACAAAAGCTTCAAGAGTCAAGCCCAGACCTGCCTTTTTGTGATACCACGCCGCCGCAGCCATAGAAGGTAGGTAGGTAAGGAATGAAGTAATATTGTCATTGATCGAAGTAGATCCAGCATAATCCAATGCTTGAGAAATCAGCACTAAACCATTCAAAGCCATACTTTGCCCGCCACTCTCGAGCGTATTGGCTACCGCTACAGCTCGTGTAGTACCGAAACTCTCTCCAATAATGTATTTGGGTGAAAACCACCGTTTGTTTTCTGTTACCCACACGCGCATGAATTTAGCGATAGAACCCGCATCTTCGTTCAAACCCCAAAACTCTTCTTTTTTGCCTTTGCCGACGACCTCACTATATCCGGTACCTACCGGGTCAACAAATACCAGATCTGTGATATCCAGCAAGCTGTGTTTGTTTTCTACAAGACGGTATGGCGCAGCACCATCATCTTTACGAGCATCTGAATCTGTTTTTACGATTTGTGGGCCGAGCATACCCATATGCAACCATATTGACGCTGATCCAGGACCGCCATTGAACACAAAGGTTACAGGCCTTTTGGTTATATCTTTATTGCCTTCCACAGTGTAAGCTACTGACCAAATCGAAGCTACTGGTTCTCCCTTCTCATTTTTTAGGTGTATTTGCTTGGCAGTAGCCTTGTACATGATCGTTTTACCACCAAAAACGCCTGAATGGTTAGTAACAAAACTTTGGGGAGCTGGAATGGCCTTGGTACTGTCTTTAGTTTCCTGTGATAATCCTTGGTTAGTTACTAAGAGTAATCCAGCAATGGCCGTTAAAGTGGTACGTTTTATAAAATTGATACAATTCATAAGAGATAAGTGTTAAGGCTATAAAGTTAAGTACTTTTTTTGAAACCAAACGTGATTCTTTTATCGACGGGATCGAACGTAAAGAAGGTGATCAAAAGTTACCATATCTTTTGCACGATTGATGTAAAAAAAGGTGTCAAATGATGTGCACATTAGCGTAACTATTATGGGTTTTTTGTGCTTATTGTTAGCGAAATATTCAAATTCATTATTGTACAGAGAAGCCCTGCCAACGATATGGTCGGCAGGGCTTTGTTTGGGTTTTTAAAGGTTATGCGGATCAATGTAAGTTACATTTTCGATGGCCTAGTTATGTTGAAATCTGCAGATTCATTGTCGTAAATCCCATACCCATCACAATGCCACAATTCTATTTTGGCATTCTTATAAGGTGTGATACAATCATCATGAATTATTTTTCCAAACAATGAAATAGGATCTCCTTTTTCACCAGCAATCACAAGACTTTCTCTTACAGGGCTATCTGGTCTATAAAATGGCCCTAAAACATCCATTGTCGTTTCGCAATCACCGACAAAGCGATGGCCATCGAACATAACAAAACCGCTAGTACTGAATGCTATGGCAGAAATTGCAGTACTCTTGATGAAATTTCTTCTTTCCATTTCTTCGTTTTTATATTTTGATGAAATGAGCATGAACCATCTTTGTGGTACACAAACCTTGATGATTATTTTCATGCGAATTCCATCCCGCCGGTGACGCGGGACGAGTTATGACCTTTAAGAAACAAATAAAATATACAGATGAAAAATTTAATTTTGCTTAATCATTGGTTGTAGTTTCCAATATGTCAAACTGCGCCATGCCCATTCTAAAGGGCCAAATAGAAAATACTTTAACCAGATATGGCTCCATACTATTTGTATCATCCATACAACTGCTACTACATAATAAATTTCATAATATTGTAATTTGCCATACATGCCGAACCCAATACCGTAGAAGAATAAACCACACATGAAAGACTGTGTAAGGTAATTGGTAAAGGCCATTTGCCCTACAGGTCGCATCAAAGCAAAAAACCATTTAAACAATCCTGATGTATACAACAACATAATCAAGCCAAAAATCCCCACTGACCGTAGCGATCGGGCAAGCGCATACAACTCAAAAGGGACTTGTTTTATATATTCATATTTATTGTATTGTAGATTTATCAATGGCTGATATGTGTACCAAGTTAAAATGATACCTAGGACTAAACCAATAATACACATTAGCCAGTATATTCTTGTGGGGCCATTACCCAGCAATACACCGTTCTTATACAATGCCATTCCGAAAAACATAAAAATAAGCATATCCCATATCCCGTTGTATGTCCAATACAGTTCCCCACGTAGACTGCGCTCACTTTGGAAATTATAAAAAGTCGTATAATCTCCCTGAACTTTGATGAGACTTTTTTGCATTTGTTTTTCTTTTGCTGCTTTGCTGTTTTTTTCTTTCATAGTAGTCCATTGTTCAAATTTTTCTTTTTCGATTAGATCAAATTTCACTACTGATGTGTCTTTTTGAGATAACATTTGACCCGTGGCAATGACTTGCTTATCCCTATAATGTAGCACGTTATCTCTTGTCAACTGGATGAAGAGACAGAAAATAGATGCTATGATTAAATACTTAGGAGTCAATCTTCTAAAAGCAAATAGGATCATACCGCAAATGGCATATTGGAATAGTATATCCCAAAACCATAATAATACAAATGCGTTGAATAGGCCAAAAACCAAAAGCCACATTTGTCTTCTAAAAAAATATTCGGCAGGCATTAATCCTAAACTCGTTTTTTCTTTTTTACTTATAAATAATATGATTCCAGCTCCGAATAGCATAGAGAATAAAGCTCTCTGAGTGCCTTCTATACTCAAGTTTATATAATACCAACTCTTAAAATTAAGGCCGTTTACTGTATCGGTTATTAAAGACAAATCACCATAACATAAGGGCTCAGGTAGCGCAAATCCAGGAATATTCATTAATAAAATACCAAGGATGGCAATACCTCGCAAACTATCTAAAATGGTGATTCTCTCTTTTTGAGAAACTGGTGATTCTGTTGTGGTTAAAATTTCATTATTCATAAGGTTTGGACACTTTATTTTTTATAAATGTATTAAATTAAAATCAACTCAATGAGTGGCTTAATCAAATTGGTTGTACATCAACATGTATTATTTCTCGTCTTTTTTTATAATTTTTTTATAATTAGTAGTACATATTTCTTTAGTGCTTTACAAAAGTATAAAGGAAGCGAAGATCTATTTAAGTCTTCACTTCCATTATCAACATTATTATTTCTCTTTTACATCATCATTGCTGATGTCTCTGATACAAAGCCATTTGCCA
>JANMMV010000775.1:0-2711 GCA_031373565.1 Saprospiraceae bacterium | reverse complement strand
AAGACATCACAAATATCCGTCAAGAAACAGAGACTGACCTAAGAAAAATCTCACAACTTAAGATACAGCAAACCAATCTGAAAATGAGTCTTGATGCCATAAGAGAACTCGATGAATACATGGAAAAAGGGAAAAACAACTTCTTGGAGTTAGCACCCAATTTTGAAGCCTTTACAGATTTATTGTCAACAGAGATGATTAAAAAGATCAAGCAATTGCAATCAGAAAAAAAGGACTTATTATTAGCCTATACGCCTAAAGACGAAAAAGTTATTACCATCGATCACAAAATTGAGGACATTTCTTCTTATCTCAAAGAAAGTATAAGTAATACAAAGAAAAACCTTGAATCAAAATATAGTAATTTAGTTTTTGATATAAATGAAGCTGAAAAAGTTTTCATCACTGTGCCCGAAAAAGAAAGAATAATGACCATTCTAAATAGGGAATTTGAGATATACCAACAATCCTACAACTTTTTAAATCAGAAAAAAATTGAAGCTGAAATTGCCAAAGCCGCCAAGGTAGCCTTCCACAGAATCATAACACCTGCTAGTATTAGTAAAATGCCAGTATCGCCTAATCGTACCATCATTAAAGGCGTGGCAGTGATCTTGGGCATGCTGGGCGCCATGATGTTGATCTTCATTGTGCATAATATGAAAGCGAGGGTCAATGACATATCAAGTGTGGAGTCAAATAGTTTGATTCCAATCATTGCTTCAATCCCCAAATTTAAAAAAAAAGCAAATCAAAAAGCCTATTTTTTCCTTACTATGTTGACCCAATGGCAAGTAAAGGAACTGCTTCAGCCCAACGGTATCATAGGTTTCACTGGATTTAATCAGAAACATGCATCTCATTATATTGCAGCAGAAGTGGTACAAACGTTACAAAAACAAGGCAGGAAAATTCTTTTGATCAAGCAAGTTGAACAAAGCAATCAGACAGCCTTTTGGAGCCTTTCTCATATCGAAAAACAAACCTATTCACTCATTTTGGACAAATCCAAAATGATGTATAAAACCACAGAAGCAATTCAAAAAATCATTGAAAAACACAGCAAAGATTTTGATCAAACCATCATCATCAATTCGGATTTTGGTGACATTTTCACCTTAGCAATGATGGCGATAGCAGACTTAAATGTAGTATGCATTGATACACGATTGACGCCTGCAAATAAGATAATAGAAGTCGATCTATTAAGAGAAGAGTACAAATTGCCTGCTGTTTATTTTGCTGTCAATAGAGCAGGATATAATCCAAGTTCTATCGTAGAAATATTCACTTCGGTTAGAAAATTTATAGTTGCTACAAAAAGTAAGTGGGTCAAATGAGTTGGATTAACGATAAAAAAGTGACGGTATTGGCAGATCAGGTTATCTATAGTGGGATTAGTTTTATTCTGACCATTCTGATCGCACGAAACCTTAGTATGGATGATTTTGGAAATTATTCGGCATGTGTATTAATTACCTATTTATTTATCAGTGCTGTAAGTGCATGGACAACACAAGTTTTTCAGGTAGCCGGAGATATAACATCTAAATATATAAGTTTTATTTTTTGGGCTCAGTTACTTATAATGTTATTAAGTATTGCAATACTATTTATTGTCAATATCTTTTTTCCGCTTATATCTGTCTATTCAGCCATCTACTTTGGATTTGGATTTGTGATGTACGACTTCGGCAGAAAAATATTACTTACGATCGATAAAACATTCGCTTGTTTAGTGCTGGATATAATTATTTCCATTCTATCGATAATATCATTTTTAATATTTAAATATCATGGTTCGGAAAATATGCATGAATTGATGTTATATTTTGGATGGGTATATTCTATTTCCATCTTCATCACTCTCTATCATATTAAACCATTTACGTTTAAAAAATCTGCCTATATCCATTATCTTAAAATACATGTTACAGAAGGTAAATGGTTGTTTTTTACTGCCATAGGACAATGGTGGGCAGGTAATTTATTCGTTGTAGCATCAGGAGTTTATTTAGGTGCTGGGGCATTAGGAGCATTGCGCTTGGGCCAGTCGCTTTTTGGCGTCTTAAATGTACTGCTACAAACATTTGAAAATTATGTTCTTCCGCAATCTGCGATAAGAATGAAAGAGCATCAATCCACAGGTATTGCATATATCAAAGAAATGAACGGCAAACTAGCATTTCTTTTTATCCCCGTTTTATTAATGTTCTTTCTATTTTCTTCGACAATTATGACTATCGCAGGTGGTGATGAATACATGGAGTATTCTTACGTTTTGAAAGGGTTGAGTGTTCTATACATTTTTATTTTTCTAAGTCAGCCCCTCCGATTTGTACTTAGGTCACTACAGCTAAATAATCATTTCTTTTATGCTTATTTTATTAGTCTAGCATTTGCCATTTCTACATCACATTTTCTGATCTCAAAGTTTGCATTAAGCGGTGTCATAACAGGCCTTATAGGATCACAGCTCATATTGATTACATATTGGGCCTTTATTTTACAAAATAAAAATATTACATTATGGAGATCATCCACATCGTATTAGGAAAAGCAAATCCTGACAGACTTAATGGAGTCAACAAGGTAGTATACAACATGGCTACAGAACAGACAAAAGCTGGTAAAAATGTGCAAGTTTGGGGTATTACCAACAACCTATTGCACGATTATCCTGAGCGTAATTTCAAAACCCGTTTGTTTAA
>JANMMV010000772.1:0-11613 GCA_031373565.1 Saprospiraceae bacterium | reverse complement strand
GTAAATGGCTATTTTGCGCATAGCGTAAGGATAATTTTGTGAATCAATTTTGTGAAATATATAAAATACAAACACCTAAGTTAGTATTTCGTTTATGTAAACATTGTTAGCAGGAGATTTTATTAACTCTGTTAGCGTGTCTCCCTCCTTCAAATCCTGTCGTAAGAAACTTTTTAACCATCAAGACAGCCATCCGTTTTGATACAAATCGGGCTGGTATACACAAGATATTAGCGTCATTATGCTGCCTCGATAAAGCTGCAAGTTCAGTGTTCCAGCATAAGGCCGCCCTTACTTTGTTGTGCTTATTTGCTGTCATACATACGCCATTGCCACTACCACATATCAATATGCCAAAATTTGCTTTTTCCTCAGCGACATCACTAGCTACTGGGTGTGCATGATCTGGATAATCAACTGAAGCTTCACTTGAAGGACCACGATCAATGACTGTCATTTGCAACTTATTCAGCGCAGCGATGACTTGGTTTTTGTATTCGTATCCTGCATGGTCTCCTCCTACGGATATTGTCATGATTCGTTTATTCTAAAGGTGGTTGAAGATCATTTGTTTTTATATACTTCGCGACAAGGGACTCTATCTCTTTTGTAAAAGCTGGATCATTGATACTCTTAGCGGCTGCGATTGTCTCTTGGATAGATCCCATTCGCGATTCTTCATCTTGTCTGAAATTGGCCTTAACACCTCTATCCGTTTGCGACCCATAAAATTCCATATACTGCATATCTTCTTTGGCCAAAATACGAAGGTGTTTTTTAGCTTCATCATAAGCACCTGCACGGATAAGCACTCTTACAAAAGTAATAATGGATCCATCATATGGGAAGTTGAAATGAGGGAACGCTTCAAAATATTTTTTGGATATATCTATCGCTTGTTTTGTAACGAGCGTCGTATCTTTTTTCTCTGATTTGAGTTTGTTTTTGAGACCATCAAGGGTAACTGCTGCGCGCATCATAACCATTTTCATAGCTTGGATTTCAGCACCATAAGATCTATCCACGAAAAGTGGTTTTTTATCGAAATTACCCCATTTCCATTTTTTAGTAACAATCTCATGCGTTTTGTCAAGGTCTATATCCCCAAAACCATAAATGGATGGCATGCTAGATTGGAGTCTCACCTTGGTCGGAGTGACTCTTAAACCGAGGCCTTCCATTTCTGTATAGTCATCTAAGTTTAGCAATTTGCTTGATTGACATGTGATTGAGAAATAGATAGGACGGTCGTAGAAATTTGAAGCAATGACGTCCATGATCGCTAATTCGTCTTTTTGCATATAAGATTCTCCGCCACCAAATCTGAAATCTATTGTTTGCGCCCACTCTGATGTATCAACTTTTTGCAGTCCTAATTTATTATACTTATCACGATCTACGGGCAACTGGAATATTTTGCTGGTTACGAAAGTCTGGCCATTACTAGTATAAGCTGGATCTTTGACCATACGCAAGCCTTGGAATACGTTGATCGGGATATTCATCGCCATTGAATCTGGATTGTAGAAATAAACCTGATTCGCTTTACTTCCGCGATAATCATCTTCCCCTAGCGTTAACTTGAGCGGAGCGGAATCATTGACCTTTGATCTCAATTTATTGATATACCAGTCCACAGCAATAAGACTTAGATTGACTACGCGTACATCACGTCGAACATTCTCAACTTCCTGAGCATACCAAAGTGGATATGTATCATTGTCACCATAGGTAAATATGATGGCATTCTTCTCAACGCTGTTTAGGAAATTTGTAGCGTAATCTCTTGAAGCTGAGTGCTCCATACGGCTATGATCATCAAAGTTTTGGAAGGCCATAATTGCCGGTGCTGAAAGAATTGTTGCCCCAGCCAATAATGCTGTCGGCACATTACCAATCTTATTTGATAAAAATTGATATAAGGCAAGGACTGCCATACCTATCCATACACAGAAAGTCATAAATGACCCTACAAGTACATAATCTCGCTCTCGTGGTTCATTCGGTGGCTGATTTGAGTAGATGATGATACCGATACCAGTAATGATAAACAAGACAAATAATGTAGCAAAATCCTTCGTCCTATTTCGAGCATGAAAGTACATACCTAGTAAACCGAAAAGCAATGGTAGGAAGAAATAATGATTGTTAGCCATATCATTTTTCATGGTATCAGGTAATTTGTCCATGCTGTAAAGCTTAGACTCGTCCACGCCTTTGACACCAGACTCCCAGTGACCTGATCTTATATCCCATGGGAAAAATCCTTGCTCAGCATTTTGCTTGCCTACAAAATTCCACATGAAATATCGCATATACATCCAGTTGATCTGGTACGCAAACATAAACTTGAGATTATATTCCATATCTGGCCGGCCTCCTTTCTCACCAGTCAAATGCTCTCTCCACATTCGGTGCAACTCTGGTCGACCTGGGTCCGTGTGACCTATACGAGGGAAGAAGATTTTATCCTTAGGTGCATATACGTAATCAAATTTTTCGTCAACTACCTGATACTTGCCATTCACTAGACCATATCTTGGCTCGCGGGTGACATCGATAGGTTTAGCTTCATAATGAGCTCCGGATATTAGAGGACGTTCTCCATACTGCTCACGATTTAGGTAAGGAAGCAACCTTGTCGCATCTGAGGGTACATTCATATTGATCGGTGTGTCTGCATTGGCCCTAACGACGATAACACCAACCATAGAGAATGCGATTGCTATCAATGCTGCCGACACTGTAGCGATCTGTAGGATTTGACTTCCCTTCTTGTGCGCGTACTTTAATGCAAAAAAGACGGAAGCGATCACGATCAAAACGGTAGGAACAATACCAGAATGTATAGGCAATCCAAAGCTGTTCACACAGACTATTTCCAAAGACTTCCATAACATAGGTATCCCTACTATGATGAATTTTTGAATGAATACAATAGCACCCACACCAGCGGCCATCGCTATAAGTGCGCCTTTGAAGTCGTGTGTTTTATATTTTTTATAATAGACCAACAAAGCAGTCGCTGGCAAAGACAATAATGATAGTAAGTGAACGCCAACTGAAAGGCCTGTTATAAACAAACTAAAGACCAACCATCTATTGGCTAGATTATCATCATTGATATAGTAGTATTTGATAGCAGACCATAGTGAGATCGCTGTAAACATCGTAGACATGGCATAAACCTCGCCTTCAACTGCCGAAAACCAGATCGAAGTACAAAAGGCAGTTGTCAAACCCGCAACTAGTCCAGCAAACGCAAGGGCGATTGTCTCACCACTATTGGGTTCTTCATCGCGACCGATGAGTGCCAATTTGCCTAACATCACAGTCACCCAGGCCATCATCATAGCCGCGATACTTGAACACATCGCCGACATAAGGTTGACGGCAAATGCGATATCTGAAGGATTGTCTGAGAATACCGTCCCCAACCAAGCAAATAATCTACCTACAACCACAAAAAGTCCAGCCCCAGGAGGGTGAACAACTTGCAATTTATAAGCTCCTAGGATAAATTCTCCACAGTCCCATAAACTTCCCGTGCGCTCCACGGAATAAAAATATACTAAGAATGAAATCAGGAATACGAGTGCTCCAACAAGGTTGGATGTTTTTTTGAAAGATGGCATAGTGATGCTTAACTGGTTTTTAAATCAAATGAAGTGGCAAAAATAGTAAAATAACTTTATACCACAATTACTTATCATATATACGTGATTGAATATTAATTTTTAAGCGTTATTAGAACGTACTATTCTAATCTCAAAGTATGCAACCAAAATTCTATTTTTGTGAACAATAACGTAAAATTTGGCTATTTTTGTGTTTTAATTGCTGATCTATTAAGATTAATTAATATTAGATATGTTTAAATCTATCCTCGTAATGCTGATCGTATTGTATATTTATAATACCTATATCTCTCCGATATCAGAGAGTGTCCGTAGACGGAGATCACATAATGGGTCAAATCAAGGCGCTAATAATTACCAACAGCAGACACAATCAAGTGCTAAGCGCCCTCCTTCTCGAAAAGAAGACTTTATCGATTATGAAGAAATAAAGGACTGATATTAATTGGAAATCAACTGAATGGAAGATGAATATACTACAATCCACTGACATATCACAAGAAGGTGTAGGCTACGATATCCTCTACGAAAACGAAGACTTTATCATCATCAATAAGCGTTATGGCCTAGCTGTTCAGGCTACTGATTCAGATGTTAAAATAGATTTGGAGACGATTCTCAATAAACGATATCCACATCCTGTCTTCGTTATCAACAGAATAGATATGCCTGTGTCTGGACTTGTGATCTTCGGTAAAAACAAAGTTTTTACAAAGGCAATGACCGAAGATTTGAAAAATAGAACGATCACTAAAGTCTATCTCGCCATCGTCAAAGGTCAACCGATCAAAGATGGGCCACAAGAAGTTAGGCATTTTCTCAAGAAACTACATAATCGCGCTATGACGGCCGACGAAGCTATCAATGATTATTACAAAGAAGCTATTTTGACCTATACTTGGTTGTATTCTTTTGACAATTATGAGTTGTTGAAGGTAGATCTACATACAGGACGATTTCACCAGATACGCGCACAGTTAGCCACGATCGAAATGCCAATCAAGGGTGACCTAAAATACGGCTCACGCCGACCTAATCTCGATAGAAGTATTTGCTTGCTTTCCTATAAGTTAAGGTTTACCCATCCCATCACCGGAGAAAAATTTAGCTTTACGGCCCCACTACCGAAAAATGAAGTCATGTGGAACGACATTCCTGAGAGCCTACTTAGCGATCTTTGACCGTTGAAAATACTTAGGATTAATGATCAATAAGCCAAAAGACTCACCATCTTCTTTAACATTGCTAGCGTGGTGCGAACCATGTGCTCTCAAGATAGCACGACTGTACTTACTGTCTAATTGTTTGAACCATTTGAAACGCTGATGAATATACACATCGTGTATCAAAAAGTAGATAAGTCCATAAATAGAAATGCCCACACCGACATAAAATAGCCAGCTATAAGACTCAAATGTGGATCCTATAATGTAAGAAATCATAGATGGAAGAGCAAAAACCAAAAAGAATAGATCATTTTTTTCCCAGAATCCTTCTTTTTCAAAATGTGGTTTATGGTGGTCTTCGTGCCATACCCACAACAATCCATGCATTAAGTATTTGTGCGCTGCCCAAGCAACAAATTCCATACCTAAGACGGTGGCTACTATTATTAGAAAGTTGATAAAAAACATATTTTTGATTTGGATATCGCTTGTTTTAACAAAGAGATTTGAAAAAAGATTAAAAATATAATGGAGAATTATAAAAATCAATCTAGTCATTGTTTTCGACAAGCAACCTAGTTTAGCAACATTCTTATGCAAAACAGCGTTTCATTATTTATAACCAAACACATTAGAATCATGAACAAAATCAAATTTATTTTAGCCTTATTCAGCTTGTCTGTATTTTTTACATCGTGTACAAAAGACGATACACCTCCCACCATAACGATCTCATCACCACTAGAAGGTGCTACGCTTGACAAAGGTCAGACATATCCGATAGTAGGCATTGTTACCGACGACACTGAGCTCAAAGAAATCGATGCAGCTGGCGTAAAAATAACAACCTTTGATAGTAAGACATCCCATGTATTGGCTAATCTTTCTCTTCCTATCCCTCCAACAGCAACAGTAGGAGACGCAAGTTTTACCGTTACGGCGACTGACGTAGAAGGAAATATAGGAACTAAAGTGGTAAAATTTAAAATTAAGTAATTATCAACTTTATTCAATAAAAGCTATTAAAGAAGCGCATTAGAGACACAAATTCTGGTGCGCTTTTTTAATTACTCAAAATCACCTTATGCAACTTCTCCAATACCAAGACATAAATATTAATGCTATCATAGCGTGTCTACAGCAAGCAGGAGAAGGTATTATGTCATTCTATCACAATTCATACACAGTTGATACTAAGTCTGATGAAAGTCCAGTAACTGAAGCAGATGTATTGTCAAATGATATCATAACTCGGTTCTTAGAAAAAAACTATCTTACTATTCCCATCATCTCTGAAGAATCCAGCGCGCCTGATTATGATATTCGAAAATCTTGGGATAGAGTATGGATTTTAGATCCTTTAGATGGTACTAAAGAATTTATAAAAAAGACCGACCATTTTTGCATCAATCTTGCGCTGATTGAAAATGGCAAGCCGACTCTTGGATTTATCTACTTGCCGGTAACTGGCGAAGTCTTCTACGGTGCCAACGGACACGGTGCTTTTTGCAAGAATGGAAGTGATACGCATCAAATTACAGTCCATGATTTTGATATTAATTCGTCAGGGCTGCGTGTTCCTATAAGCAAAAGCCATCTTGACGACCTCACATTAGCGCAAATAAATACTTTAGATAATCCTTGTCTCATGCCACTAGGAAGTGCACTGAAGTTTATATACATAGCTGATGGTCTAGCAGATTACTACCCTCGCATGATAAATATTATGGAGTGGGATGTGGCGGCAGGACACGCGATCATAGATGCAGCAGGTGGGACCATCGTCGATTTCAATACGCGCAAACCATTAACCTACAATAAACCCAGTCTCCAAAATCCTTTTTTCATAGCAATGGGACATTCAATCTCTTAAAAAATGAATTTTATGAAAATCAAGTCTTTCCTCTTTTTGTATTTAATGATCATCAACCTTGGCTACAGCCAATATGGGTTTTATCCAAAATCAAATCCTGCGGAACTCGGTAAGGTCAAGTGGCTTAGGAACTACAACGAAGCTTTAGAACAAAGTAAAAAACAAAATCTGCCGGTTTTCATCTTGTTTCAAGAAGTCCCTGGTTGTAGCAATTGTACCACATTTGGTCAAGAAATTTTGTCACACCCTTTGCTTGTTGAAGCAATTGAAACTTGCTTTGTGCCGTTATGTATCTATAATAATAAAGGTGGAGAAGATGCGAAAATTTTAGAAAAATACAACGAACCTGCTTGGAACAATCCTGTCATTCGCATAGTGGACTCCAAAGGTCAGGACCTTGTTGCTCGCCAACCAGACTTTAGGTATAAAGAGAAAACAATCAATACAATGATCTCGGCGCTTATAAAATCTAAAAATGATACGCCCGGATATTTACAAGTCCTTGCTGATGAATGGAATGCAAAATCTGATGAAGCATATCTCAGTATGTTTTGTTTTTGGACTGGTGAACGAGAAATCGCTGGTATAGACGGCGTGATAGGCACAGAAGCTGGATTTATGCATGGTCATGAAGTTGTCAAAGTTGTATTTGATAAAACACGTACAAACCTTGATAAAATAGCAACGCAAGCCAGCAAAGTGCAATGCGCTGACCAGATATACGGCACCGTAGTCCAAGGCAAAATCAATAATGCACCTGGCAAATACCGACGTGATCTTGAAGACAAATACTCCCTTTACAAATCCAAGTATAAGTGTATTCCAATGACTAGTTACCAAAAAACGCTTGTCAATCGCGCTTTAGGTACGAAACAGCATCCTGAAAAATATCTCTCTCCTCGACAACTAATCGTTTTGGAAAATGAACAACTAAATAAAACAGACCGTAGAGCAGACGATATTTCTGATGTTTGGTACAAAAGTAAGTAGAGATTTTACATCTTTGCGATATTAAAGTTTACATTTTCTTTGACTAGTTTACAAACTGAACATCTTCTTCATCTTGTCTCTTCGATGTCAAAAACAGAAAAGAGAAGTTTTCGGCTGCATGTCAATAGAGATCAACAAGCAGATGAGAAGCTTTTTGTTCAATTATTTGATTACTTAGATAAGTCTAAGTCCTACAATGAGCAAGAATTATTAAGCCGTATTCCCGGTATTAAAAAATCTCAACTATCTAATCTCAAAGCAAATCTTACTAAACAAATTATGGTGTGCCTCAGATTGCTGCACAGAGAGAATCACACCGATATCATCATTCGCGAATATATTGATTTTGCTCAGATTCTTCAAAATAGGGGCATGATCAAAGCAAGTTTGGATACCCTAGAAAAAGCCAAAAAACTATGCCTTCAAAGTCACAACACGGTACTCCAGTATCACATTTTGGCAGAGGAGCGCAAGCTAGAATCTAATTACATAACAGGCAGTTCTCCTCAAAAAGCCAAAAAACTAAACGATGATGCCAACGAAATGATGGGTCATCTTCAAGAGTATGACAAACTTTCTAATTTATCTCTCCAACTTTACGGTATGTATCTCAAACACGGATATGTCAAAGACAAATCGGAGCACGCCTATATAAAAGAGTTTTTTCAATCACAGCTGCCAAACATTCAGTTAGACCAGATCGGACCTTATGAAAAGATCTTTCTCTTCCAATCCCATGTTTGGCTGGCCCATATGACCTTGGATTTTGTAAATTACTTTCGATACTCGCAAAAATGGGTAGATATATTTGAAGATCAACCTTTGCTTATAAAGGAAGATCCGGTCCTATATCTTAAAGGGCTTCACAACGTCCTCAATGCGCTTTATTTGGCGAACAAAGAAGAAAAATTTATCGAATATTATACTCGATATGTCAAATATGGTGATCAAATCTCTCCATCAATGAGCTCGAATCTAGGTTCAAATTATTTATTATTTAAGTACATCCATCTTCTAAATAATATATTTTTGACTGGCAAGTATGAGCAAGGTGTACATGAAATAAAAGCACTTGAGCAAGTCTTAAAATCCAATGAGCATGAATGGGATACGAATCGATTGATCATATTCTATTACAAAGTTGCATGTGTTTATTTTGGCAATGATGATTACGATAATACACTTCACTATCTCAACAAGATTAATAATCAAACCATATCAGATCTCAGGCTTGATATCCAGTGTTTTGCACGAATACTCACGCTAATCACCCACTTCGAACTAGGCAATGAATATCTTCTGCCATACCAGCTTAAATCCGTGTTTAGATTTTTGTCTAAAATGGAAAACCTTCAGACCGTGCAGAGAGAAATGTTGCGTTTTATCCGACAATTGCCCAAGATGAAGCCTCACCATATGACTCGTGAATTCAAGAAACTGCGTGCTAACCTCGTTAAGTTAGAGCATGATCCTTATGAAATGCGACCATTTTTATATCTAGATGTGATTTCGTGGCTTGACGCCAAAATTGAAAAAAGAACTATCAGTGAAGTCATACGGGGAAAGATAGCCGCAAGACGATAAGGTCTTTTCGCTCCTATTTCTCTATTACAATTGCTTTTCCATAACAATAAACTCAAGATGTTGTTTCGGTAGTCCGAAATCAGGATCATTCATAGGAAATGGCTCCGTTTCTCCCGTTTTAATGTAACCGTGACGTTCATACCACGCTATAAGCTCAGCCCTTACAGAGATCACAGTCATCCTAATTTTGGTTTTCTGAACACTTTTGGTAAAAGCTTCTGCTCCAGCCAGCAATTTTTTGCCTATTCCTTTCGCTTGAAGGGTCGGTAGAACCGTCAACATACCGAGATAAATATGATCATCCTTTGTTGTCAAAGACACAATTCCTTGGATAGAATGGTCTTCTACATATTTAAGAATAGTAACTTCGATTTTTCGAAAAGTAGCTTCTAAAGATTGCTCATCGGTACGAATTCCATCTAACAAATCCGCTTCTGTAGTCCATCCCTGCCTCGAACTATCGCCACGATACGCACTGTTGACAAGGACATTTATCTCAGATACATCCGCAATTGTAGCTACTTCGATCATCATTTTGACATCGACTTAACGGCATTAATCAACCCATTGGTAGAGCTGTCAAAAGCAGTTGTTGTAGTTGATTTCTCCAATTCGGGGATGATATTATTAGCAAGTTGTTTGCCGAGCTCTACTCCCCATTGGTCAAAACTATATATGTTCCAAATGACACCTTGCACAAAAATCTTGTGCTCGTACATAGCGATAAGGCTGCCCAACGTCTCAGGGTCTAGCTGTTTAAACAAGATAGAATTGGTCGGGCGATTACCTTCAAAAACTTTATATGGCACGAGCGGGAGGTAATCTTCCGGCTTCTTTCCCGCTTTTTCGAATTCGGCTATTACTTGCTCTTTCGTTTTGCCCTGCATCAGTGCTTGGGTCTGTGCAAAAAAGTTAGACATGAGTAACTTATGGTGTTCTCCGATTGGATTGTGTGATATCGCAGGAGCTAAAAAGTCGCAAGGGATCAATCGCGTTCCCTGATGTATCAATTGATAAAAAGCATGTTGACCATTTGTTCCTGGTTCACCCCATATGATCGGCCCTGTTTGATAATTTACCTTTTGCCCATTGCGATCTATCGTTTTGCCATTGGACTCCATGTTGCCTTGTTGGAAATAAGCCGCAAACCTATGCATATACTGATCGTACGGCAATATAGCTTCAGACTCGGCGCCATAAAAATTGGTGTACCAGATACCTAATAAAGCGAGCACTACTGGTATATTCTTCTCAAAAGGCGTCATCTTAAAATGGCGATCCATCGAGTAAAATCCCTTGAGCAATTTATCAAAATGATCATATCCAACACCCAAAGCGATAGACATTCCAATTGCAGATGTCAATGAATATCGACCTCCAACCCAATCCCAAAACACAAACATATTAGCCGTATCTATACCAAATTTAGCAACAGACGCTGTGTTTGTAGATAAAGCGATAAAGTGCTTTTTCACATGGTCTTCATTTTTGGCCACATCTAGAAACATGGCTCTAGCAGTAAAAGCATTGGCCATGGTTTCTTGAGTCGTAAATGTCTTAGATGCGATGAGAAACATGGTTGTTTCCATATCTAAATTTCGCATCACTTCCGATATATGTGTAGCATCTACATTAGATACAAAATGTACATTCAATCGGGTTTTATAAGGTCTGAGCGCTTCCATGACCATGACCGGCCCGAGGTCCGACCCTCCTATACCAATATTGACGATATCCGTGATCTGTTTACCTGTATAACCTTTCCATTTTCCCGATATCACCTCGGTAGAAAAAGATTTCATCTTAGCCAATACTGCTTTAATATCAGGCATAACATCAGCGCCTTCAAAAAGTACAGGTTGGTTTGATTTATTACGCAAAGCAGTATGTAATACCGATCTACCCTCGGTCATATTGATCTTTTCACCAGCAAACATCGCTTGGATAGCATCCTTCAGTTTGCACTCTTTGGCTAATGATATAAGGTTTTTGAGTGTTTCGTCAGTGACAATATTCTTAGCATAATCAACTAAGATATTTTCGTGCCGTAAAGTGTACCTATTAAACCGCTCTGCATCGGAGGCAAAAAAATCTGACATCTTGGCATCAGCCATGTGTTTTCTATGTTTTGTTAGCTTTCGCCAAGCTTTGGTACTTGTTGGGTTGATAGATGGTAATGCCATAAATAAAGTTGATTCTTGATTAACAGCTGCAAAAATAAGAGAAAATGCAAGCTTGCCCTATCTTTGCAGATAATAATCGTATTAATATGACGCACACCGCAGGAGACACCATCATAGCGCTAGCTACACCACCAGGTATCGGGGCTCTCGGTGTCATTCGTTTATCAGGTGTTAACGCT
>JANMMV010000750.1:0-1557 GCA_031373565.1 Saprospiraceae bacterium | reverse complement strand
TGTTTTTTATTTTTTATATTAACATTCCCACTAGATAATCTTGCTTTTGCAAAGATAAGAACCGAGAAAATAGTTCATACAGGCAGTGATAAATATCAATGCAAAGACAACGATGGGAATCTTATTACAGCGATTCAATATGAAGCATCCCCTATTGCTATCAGGTCTATCGCTGTTAAAAAAGGTTCTGCAATACCCATTGAAATTACTCTTAAAGAGAGATTAGAAGATAGTGGCTTTGATGGCACTGTTTACATAGAGAGTGTGACGTTAGATAAAGCTCCTCCGACTGCCATTTCCATGGGCTATGCACCAAGTAGTTTTTCTTCAATTCAGCTTGCACCCGGAGAACAAACGACAGTAACTGTTAATGTCACTTATCCTGATTATGTTACTTCGGGCATGTTAAGAATTAAGATGTACGCCATTCAAAGTGGAACCACGGAACACATAGCATGCACATCTAAACTTTTCCCAATCGTTTATGTGGTTTTTGATACACCCAAAGCCCCAATGGAAAATCCTTGGGTTGGTGTGCTAGCCGATGTCTGCTCTTGGGCCGATGGGAGAAATTCTGAACCAAGTATCAATCAAGCACTAACAAGGAATCTAAACACAAATAATGTGTTCTACTATGAGGCAAGCAATCATTATTCAAGAAAGACGCCGGGAACTATTTCGGCATTTTATAAGTTTGATTTAATTAACTTCTTGGCAGATACTAGTTCACGCCCAGTACTAGGTAATTGTTATGATGTGAGTACTTATCTTGCTATTTGTTTTTGCTGTATTGGCATGCAACGTTCAGTTGTTTATAATTATCGAGATCCCGATCAAACTGGACCAGAATTTACGACAAATCTCTTAAGGCCGATCGGGCAAAGTACATTTCGCACCTTGAGATGGAATAACCATCAATTTACGATTAAAGATGGCAATCTTGCTAACCCGCCTTATGCCCACTCATTTGATTCATGTTTATCATTAGACACAAGCATAACGATATTTGATATTGGTTGGAATGGTTTTGATGAATATGGTTCGTGGTCAGATGGATGGATTTGGGGGTTTACTCCTGATGCATGGATGACTGGAGATTATTTCCTGCCTCTCGAAATACAAGCGTGCGGCATTGATGCAGATACTTACTTGCAATCAACACAGCAACAACACTATCTCATATATTCGCCTATGCCCATTACTTTAGGTCACGATATCAAGAATGTTTCCTTGATACATATTTCGCCAATACCATAAGGAGTAGTTAAAATGAATTTGTTCACAATGGGATTTTTAATGTTATGTTTGAAACAAGAGAAAAATATTTATGTTGAAAAAATTCGTCTGATTCTCCCTGATTCTAGCGAATTTTTAGGATATAAGCAAAATATTTCTTATGACGCAATCACTTCTGGGTTTACGGTTTGTAATTTAGGATACAGACGCGACTCTGATAAGCTTAAAGTAGGGATCATAATTGCCTTAAATCCTAATAAAAGGATACTTGAAGATAAATCAGTAATTTCAAGCGTCGTCGCATCCCAATCTGGTCGTTTA
>JANMMV010000715.1:0-5762 GCA_031373565.1 Saprospiraceae bacterium | reverse complement strand
CGTTTTTGATATCATCAACATGCTCGATTCCTACTGATAGTCTTAGTAAGTTGGGATGAACACCTGCTTTGATTTGCTCTGGTTGAGAAAGCTGCTGATGTGTCGTAGCTGAAGGCTGGATGATTAGTGATTTGGCGTCGCCGACATTTGCGAGGTGTGAGATGAGTGATAGATTATTGATAAAAGCCTCGGCATCTTTTTGTGAGCCTCTTATATTGAATGATAAAACGCCACCATATCCATTACGCAAATATTTTTTTGCAAGCTTGTGGTAAGGCGATGACTCGAGACCCGGATAATTTACGCTTTCAACTTGTGGATGTAACTCTAACCAGTGAGCGAGTTCCAATGCATTGTCGACGGTTCGTTGTACGCGCAATGACAATGTTTCTAACCCTTGTAGCAACTGAAATGAATTGAAAGGACTTATTGATGGGCC
The DNA here is from genome assembly GCA_031373565.1 of Saprospiraceae bacterium. GTDB lineage: Bacteria > Bacteroidota > Bacteroidia > Chitinophagales > Saprospiraceae > OLB9. The sequence goes on along the minus strand of JANMMV010000715.1, from coordinate 5,323 downwards.
AAAATCTCTCAAACCTTCTACACGCGCTCTAATTGCAAAAGCGATATTGGGTAAGCCCAAAGGATTGTTCACCCCAAAAACATCACTGAATACAAGACCATGATATCCTTCTGATGGTTCAGAAAATTGTTTGAACTTGCCGTTGCCCCAATTGTAATTTCCACCATCGATAATGACACCACCTACACTAGTACCGTGACCACCGATCCATTTTGTAGCGGATGCAGTGACGATATTTGCCCCATGGTCGATAGGTCTAAATAAAAATCCCGCAGCACCAAATGTGTTGTCAACTACCAGTGGAATATCAGATTTTTTTGCAACGGCAGCAATCGCTTCAAAGTCAGGAATGTTGAATTTGGGATTGCCTATCGTCTCCAGATATAAAGCTTTGGTATTATTATCTATTAAGCTTTCGAAAGCGCTCGCACTATCACCATCCGCAAATCTTGCCTCTATGCCAATACGCTTAAAAGCTACTTTAAACTGGTTGTGCGTGCCACCATATAGGAATGATGTAGAAACAAAATTATCGCCAGCATCTAGGATGTTGTTGAGTGCGATGAATTGTGCCGCTTGACCCGAAGATGTCGCTAAGGCTGCAACGCCACCCTCTAACGCAGCGATCCGTTGCTCAAAAACATCAGTAGTGGGATTCATAATACGGGTGTAGATATTGCCAAATTCTTTGAGGGCAAAAAGGTTGGCGCCGTGTGCAGCATTTTTAAAGACATAAGATGTTGTCTGATAAATAGGAACTGCTCTTGATCCAGTCGTTGGATCTGGTTGTTGACCTGCATGTAATTGTAGGGTTTCGAACTTGTAATTTTTTGAATTAGACATAATGGTATATATTTATTTGATTAATGATATAAAATCAAAGAATAGAATATGAGATACGCAATGCCTCTAGATGAGGATCACATCACACATGAAAAATCAGCCTTTTAAAATTGGAAATTTGTCGATGTGCTAATTGATTATTGCATAGAGCAACAACAACAGCAACAACAACACAAAGTCATGCAAAAGTATGCGCATGAAGTCAAGAAAGTGGATTGAAAAATAGCCCGTAGTCGGGTGGAAGTTTGAAGATTTTTTTTGATAAACGAGTTCATTTTTTCTGTGCTCAAAAATTTATATGTCCCAAAATCGGGAAGGAATTGGCACCTTACTTTGCAGGTTGCCTGAGGGTCATTGAGCCTTTTCTCTCGCCTCATCGATATAAATAATATTGATCTTTCGTTTATCGAATGTCCCAAGACTATTTGTGATGCAAAGATATAGTCATCTTACTGAGATTGTCAAATTTATTTTTGTGACCAGTTTAAAAACATACTCGTTTTTAATCCTACTAATATGTATATATTATTGACAATCAGATGAATAGATCACAAATTTATTCTCAAAAGAATATACCTTTTAAGTATATTTTAACATATAACTTCACCTTAAGAACGATTATTTGCAATAATCAAAACAAATAAATTAGAAAATAATGTTCAATCAGGTATTAAATTTTTCTGACTCTCAAGATACTATTGGCATGATTTGTAAAGCCAGATGATGGCCTAACTATCATTTCTTTGCCAGTTAAGTTGCGGATCGTTATTTCTTTGTAATTATTGAATGTGCCTTCATTGTAAATGCCAGTACTTGATTGGTTGAAAGCATTGCCGTCAATGACAATAAATCCATAATTATTAATGTTACCTCCTGCAACATTGAATAATGATCTCGTGCCGGAGCTATAGATATTCAAGTTTGCATTGGTTCCATTTGTAAATAGTCCGGCATTATGGAGACCATATAGCGTATTATTGAGTATATTGTAAATGTCCATAGTTCCGTTGTTGATTATCGTTCCTGAGTTAAGTACATTTAGCCCGTAGTCTATTTTGAGAGAGCCTGTAGCGTCAATAGTAAGCGTCCGACCGGCTTGTACGTTTATTGATCTTGCCACTGCTTGATATGCTGCTGGAATCGTAATAATAGCACCTGACGTCCCGCTGATCACGACGTCTGCACATCTTGCCGGTATTGCATTTAGACTCCAATTACTAGCCACATTCCAGGCACCAGAACCACCAACCCAGCTGTTGGTTTGGGGTGTAGTGATATCATCAATAAGGCCATTACAGTTATTATCCAATAAATCACAAAGTTCGGTTGCACCTGGTTTTATAGCAGGGTCTGCGTCATTACAGTCTTGACCGCCTTTACAAAAAGTATCACCGTCTCCATCTATCCCATTACCCAGCGTACAAAAGTCACTAAAGCTCACGCCATTTGCAAGTTGTGTATTTCCTGTAAAATTATAGGATTTGGTACAATATTCCGAATAAGTCGAAGGATAACAGCCACTCAAGTTATTATTTTGGACATAGATAAGATTTAGTGCATTATTGGTTAAAGCGGCTGGCAGTGAACCTGTCAATAGATTGTTGTCAAGATACAAATTTTTTAGGGTAGCCATTGAGCCGTAGGAAGATGGGATGGTGCCAGAAAATTTATTGGCTCCTAGATCAAGTGTATTAAGAAAGGCAAGTCCAGTAATAGTGGTAGTAGGAAGAGGACTCGTAATCATATTGCCATTGATCTTGAATGTATTTAGAAAAGTTAAATTTACTAAAGATGTCGGCAAACTGGTGCCCACTAAATTGTTGTTGGGAAGGGAAATAGAAATGACTCTGTTATTACTGTTGCAAGTGACGCCAAACCATGAACAAACATTACAGTTAGTTCCACCTGCTCCTTGCTGCCAGCCTGTTTTATTTATCCAGTTAGCACCGGTCGTTGAGTTGTAAAGATCGAGGAGTGATGCTATATCTGGGTGACAAGGCAGCGTCGCATCATAAGCGCATATGTTAAACGTACCCGTAAATCCGACTTTAGATATGAGTCTAATTTTGACTGTATCGAGAGAAGTAAGCGTAAGGACTAGTTTTGCATGTTTATCAGAAGCTGTTTTGTCGTCATGACATCCCGGACGTGTCATCGAAATACTGCACGAAGTGCCCTGATATGCTTGTAACACTACATCTGTAGGTCCTCCCACAGCTTGAAAAGTCTCGATGGTCAGTGAAGTTGAAATTGGTTTTACTTTAAACCATACGTCATTCAAGTTGGGATGTGGGGTTCCGCATTGTATAGCACCTACGGCAGGATTTGAGATTGTGGCATTGTTTATCCCAAAATTATACTGAACACAATCTCTATTTAGCGGCAATATGATTGCATCCGCACAATGATCATTAGTGGGTGGTTCACCAGCGCAATCACCGGTGTTGCATAATGCGTAAATAAAATTTTGTCGTAAAACCGACCCTACTATTGGCCCAAAACCGGTGCTTAAGTTGATACCTGTAGCGGGAAGAAGATTACAATTACTCATGATTGTACCACCGGCAACTGGTAGTATGGGCGAGCCAGGATTAAAACATGATAATCCTTCGGGGGTTTCACCATTATTGGCAGCATGCACATTGCCACAATCGTCTATTTGAGTTAAACTATTATTCCATACGCAAGCGTGCGTATGTCGCATACCCATGACGTGACCCAACTCATGACAGATGACGTAAGTATTAAACGAATAGGTAGGAACTGGATCAATATTTGCGGATAATTGGGAACTCACGCATTGCGGCCCCGGAAACGTAGGGTAGGTAGCGCAATATCCACCAATACCATTTGCAATGCCCCCACCTAAGTTTCGCATAGAAAGCAAATGCGCTAACCGGCCGGCATATGATGAGCCGATGCGATTAACAAATGCATCTCTGACCAATCCAATGTTTGTGATACTTTGATATGGGTCAGCGGTACTCCATATAAATGTAGGAGATGCGGCTTTCATCGTCACGTCACTGATCGCATACACAGCGGTGACATTATTCATTTGACCAATGATCCATGTCGCTACATTTGTTGATGAGCCCAGGGATTGAAATACGCTGAAGTCCGTCTCTATGTACACTTGGATGCAATTACCCGTTCGAGAACCTGCTTCCATATTTAATCGAACAGGCTTGTAACTATCTTCAGGTGTATTATCGTTGTAAGTCCGCTGCTTGACAAGGTCTTTGCTATAGTAACCCATGTAATCTCCATCTTTTTGCGGATGAATCTCATAATTTCCTTTATTGTTTGCGATCATATATATCGCTTTGCCATTCGCGATGGTTAGTGTAACCCATGAATTTTGATCCCCTACGATATTTCCTCTATAAGTTGCTATTTGGCTTAGATCCAGAAGTGTCTGCTCACCTGAGCTTGTAGCAAAATAATGATCGGGTACAAATACTTCTACTTCCTCAAGACCGAGTGTGATCGTTTTATTATCGATTTCTATAGGTTGGGTAAAAAATTTGGGCCGTGCTGCCAAGATATGTGATAGCTCGTTTGCATTTATTGCGTAATGTTGCGCTTTAGATACATTTTCTTTATAGGCTAAGCTTGCAGATTTTTTGTTCAAAAGCAAAGATGTAAACTCATTCTTGTTTACCGACATCAAATCTGCAAGATGCTGATAATACGGTTGCTTCGGCTGTAAGTCTTGCGCTTTTAATGGGAAAATACAAACAATTGATAAAAAGATAGATATGAATAATTGTATTAATTTTGAGAAGCTAGTTCTAGTTGGAAACATCATCATGTGTTGATTTTTAGTAATATGGTATTAAGAACACAAGCGCAAAAGGCTAAAAACGCAAGAGGCTCATATATTAAAACGCTAAAATAGCAATAAACCCTAATATGTGAGAAGCAATCGCAATGAAAAATGAATCAAAATTATGAGTAAGTTTTCAATAAAATGCAGATTTATTTTGGGATTGATTGTATTTTGCGGTGGGAAAATACAAGTAAAAAGGAAGATTCATCTGCTTAATATGATTGAAACTAACATGACTGTGGAAAGTGTCTTACTATCACTCAAAGATAAGATAGAAAGCCAAATGGTGCCATATTACGAAGTTTCAAGTCAAGTTTCCGTGCCAGAAAGCGTTACCTTGATTGCCATAAAATCTACCAAAACACTAGAAATGTGGTGGCACCATGATGTTATTAAAAGGAAGGTTCAAACTTATGATATATTAGGTGCAAGTGGAAACTTAGGACCAAAATTATGTGAAGGTGACAAGCAAGTGCCAGAAGGTATTTATACAATCGAATACTTAAATCCCAACAGTAAGTTTTATCTTTCTTTGAAAATTAATTATCCAAACCAGTTTGACCTAGAAATGGCTAAATTAGAAGGACGAACCGATCCAGGGAGTAATATTTATATACATGGGAAGTCTACCTCGGTGGGTTGTCTTGC
>JANMMV010000693.1:0-7361 GCA_031373565.1 Saprospiraceae bacterium | reverse complement strand
ACCAGTAGCTTCTATTTCGATGTATTTATCTTTTTCTGTAAGCGTCGGGAAGATACTATTCCAAACTACCAATCCATTGGCAACAAGATATGTCATCACAATGGCAGGCACCGCTGTCCAAATCATCTCTAATTTAGTACTGTGGTGAAAAAAGATAGCTTTACGGCCAGTCTCTTCTTTGTATTTATACGGATACCAAAACAATAGTACGTGCGTGATTACAAAAACGATTCCAGTGCATAAAAGTGTGATGTTAAACAAATAGTCGATCTCAAAACCATGAGCTGAAGCAGATGTAAGTGGACCATAGCCCAACATTTGGTTCTTGTAGTACCACGCAGATACAACACAGCCCACTAAGAACACTACCATAAAGATAACACTGGCGACCGCATTTTTATTATTGCTATTTCTAGCTACTACTTCTTCTCCGCGGATTCTAGCTGCAAGTTCCGATAGCTTTCCTATCTGAACTACAATCACAGCTAATAAGAAAAAGATTGCAAATGCTATTAAGTAAGTCATTTTATAAAAATATTTTTCTGTTTTTTAAATCAAAATATAACATGAATGTTCTTTAGATCACTTCATGATGAAGACTCTCTTCAAGATAAGGGTCGTTTTTCGGTACTAACGCAGATCTAGACAAAACGTTTAAACTTACGTAAAAAAACAAACCTAAAAAACCAATAAAAGTACCAAACTCCAACAAGCCTGGATATGTAAATCCATCCACAAAAGATGAAGCATGTGCAGCGTGTGCATCTACAGTATGAGCCACACTTGCAGCTGCTTCCGTTGTATGTGAAGTAGCAGCGTGTGCTAAAGTATCAACCCCATGGGCTGCACTGTTGCCGTGTTCCGCTGCTGCTACTGCAGCTTCGCCATGTGCACCAGCACCGTGAGAAGCATCAGTGTGTGTAGCTCCATGCGCTGCGAGTGAAGAGTGCTGTGCATTGATAAGCGCACCTGGTTTGATCATCAAAAAGTAATCTACCCAGTGCCCTATTAATACTATAGCAGCCACAAAACTAACTGAACCAAATTTTCTCTTTGTATCATTACGCATCAAGATCAAAAATGGAACCAAGAAGTTAACCGCCAAATTGCCATAAAACAGGTAAGTATAGTTGTTATATCGTTCTTTGAAATAAATCGTCTCTTCACCGATATTTGCATACCAGATCAACATAAATTGGGAAAACCATAAGTATGTCCAAAATACGCTTATAGCGAAAAGAAATTTACCAAGATCGTGTACATGATTAGCATTTACTACTTCCAAATACCCACATGATTTCAGAAACAAAACGAGTATTATGGTCAAAGCGATCATCGATACAAATGCACTCGCTGTCGTGTACCATGCAAACATGGTACTATACCAGTGTGCGTCGATACTCATTATCCATTGCCATAACATAGCAGCACTTGTAAAACCTACAATAGGCAACAATATTGCAGCATAAACTCTCATAGACTTATGGTGTGAGTACGAACTATCTCCAGATACATCTTCTGCTCTTGATAACATTCTCAATTCATAAGTAATAAATACCCAAGCCCCTCCGAAAATCAAAGTTCCACCGAGATACCAATTTTTGTTAAGAAATGAAGACTTACCTTTCAACACTTGATCGGTAGCAACATCTGCTTCTACTGCCCAATGGTACAAATGATGCCACTGCATATAAACACCGACAGCTAGTATCAACATAAGGCTAAGTCCTACAACTAAGAAAGCCGCATATGCTTCCCATACTCTTTTGAATGTCGTATACCAACCAGCGTATGCAGTAATACAAGCTGCAATAAAAAAGCCGGCCATCAACGATATCATGGTAAAGAAAACAGAGTTGTGCAAAAAGTTTGTCCAGAAACGAGTGTGATTGGCATCATCACCCATCCATGTCAATATCATGCATATTATCCCTAAGCCTATGGCTCCTAATAGCGTATTTCGATGTGAATTTGCAAAAGTATATTGGTCCATAATGTTGCTATATTCTAATTCTAATTGTTTGTTTTTATTCTAAATCGATTAATGACTGGTCGCTTTCACTTTGGCACCGGCAGAAGCAACAACTACAGTATCAACTACTGTATTGCCATTTTTTACTAATAGTGGTGCTGTTATCTTTGAACCTGGTACATCAACAAGGTTTAACGTATTCACTTTTTCAGAATACTCCAGTTTTTTTGATGCTGCTTGCAAAGATCTGATATAATGTATCACACTCCATCTTTCTTTGTAAGACAACTTGTCTCCATATCCGCCCATCAAATTCTTTCCATAGATAATAGAATGATAATATCTACCATTTGAAGAATTTACAAGGTCGTCCAACATAAAGTTTGCTGGTTGTACAGGATACTTCCCACCATCTTCTCGTACTAGATATCCATTACCATCTGCTTTCTCACCATGACAAATAGCACAATTGATATTGTATAGATTTTTACCATCAGCCAAACCAGCATCCGTAATTGGATAAGGACTCTTAATGATTTCAGCTATTGCACGCAATCTTTCTGGTTCGGTATCCGCATAATAGTAAGGAACACTTCCATTAGGTTTGATGGTAACTCCTCTACCTTCGTGTGCACTACCAGCATATCCACGAGCTATTGTATGTGCTATCGGTCCACGAGGTTCAGTCATTTTATGTAACTCAGCTTCTGTTCCCCATCTGTTAAGAGAATAAAAGCTATAGGTATTTGCCTCATAAGCTACAGAATGCGCCATATCTGGCATATACTCGCTACCAGTGCTGTTGCCACCTGGCGCCTGACATGAAAACAACATCATTGTCATCATGCTTACACTCAATAATTGTATATAATTTCTAATCTTCATAACGCCTATCTTAGATCATTTTAGAATTTATTTCTGAAGCACCAGTCGCTTTAAAGAAAGACTCGGCGTCAGAAGCATTAACAGTTGCTTTATCAAAAGCTAAAACAAATTTATCATCGGTAATGCGGTCATCCAAGTGCTTATTGACTACACCGGGTCCCAATCCATTGACAATATAGAAAGTTACTGTCATACCTATTGCTGCAAAAAGTACAGTTAACTCAAAGGTAATCGGAATAAAGGATGGTACAGCCCAATACGGCTTTCCACCAAAGATATTTGGCCAATCCTTGGTAAAAATCCAAGTCATGCCTAAAAATGCTGTAGCAGTACCTAACATACCATATACAAAACCCGCTTGGTGAAGTCTCGACTCTTCTAATCCTAATAATGGATCTAATCCATGGACAGGAAATGGTGAAAAGACGTCGTAGATATCAAGATGCTCATTCTTAGCAGCTTTGACCGCTTTCAATAGATCCACTTCATCATCGTAGATGCCGAAAATGATATCTTTACTGTTATCGTTAGCCATTGAAATATGCTTTTAAAAAGTATTAATCTAAATATGGTTCGTTCGTTGTTGAATACTAGTGATGATCTTTTTCACCACCATGACTGTCATTATGATTTACATCGTGATGATCATCATGATGACTATGTTTGTGCGTTGCATTCTCGCCTACATACTGGTCACCTGCAGATTTTAGAATCGCCTTTACCTCTGCTACCGCAACCACCGGAGCTACTCTTGTAAATACGAGGTAACATGTAAAGAATAAACCAAATGTACCTACATAAATACCGATCTCTACCCATGTTGGAGTATACAATGACCAACTTGACGGTAAATAATCTCTAGCCAATGTGGTCGCAATGATCACAAAACGCTCAAACCACATACCTATATTGATCAAAATTGATAAGAAGAATGTCAATGTTATATTTCTTCTCCATTCTTTTTTCCAAAATAACTGTGGAGAAACTACATTACAAAACATCATCCCGAAATACGACCACCAGTAAGGACCTAAGGCTCTATTGAAGAAGGCAAACTGCTCATATACATAACCAGAATACCAAGCAATAAACAACTCTGTCAAATAGGCAACACCCACGATTGTACCCGTCAATAGGATGACCTTGTTCATGGATTCAATATGCTCAACTGTGATATAATCTTGAAGATGCAACAATTTTCTCGTGATGATCATCAATGTCAATACCATGGCAAATCCAGAGAAGATCGCTCCCGCTACGAAATAAGGAGGGAATATCGTTGTATGCCATCCAGGTATAACTGAAGTCGCGAAGTCAAAAGATACGATTGTGTGTACTGATAGTACGAGTGGTGTTGAAAGTCCTGCAAGCACAAGTGACAATGATTCCCATCTCTGCCAGTGCTTAGCTGATCCTGTCCATCCAAAAGATAATGTATTATAAATTTTTCTTCTTGCTCCTTTCGCTCTATCTCTTACTGTTGCAAAATCAGGTACTAATCCTGTATACCAGAACAAAAGTGATACCGTCAAATAAGTTGAGATCGCGAAAACGTCCCAAAGTAGCGGTGAGTTGAAGTTAGGCCATAACGGACCACGTGTGTTTGGATAAGGAAAGATAAAAATGGCTAACCATACTCTACCCATGTGTATCACTGGAAAAAGACCCGCACATAATACGGCAAAGATGGTCATCGCTTCTGCGGCACGGTTTACACCAGTACGCCATTTTTGTCTGAAAAGCAAAAGGATGGCCGAGATCAATGTACCCGCGTGACCGATACCGATCCACCATACAAAGTTTGTGATATCCCATGACCAGTTTATCGTCCGGTTAAGATTCCAAGAACCGATACCGACCCAGATTGTCCAAAGTATGCAAAACACACCAAAAGATAATACGGCTACCGAAATGATAAAACCTATTACCCACTCGCGAGATGGCGTTTTCTCCGTTGGTGAAATGAGATCCTCAGTAATCTGATGGTACGTCTTGTTACCAGTGATTAAGGGTCTTCTTAAAGGACTAACTACAGCACTCATTAATATATATTTTGAATGTTATGTCTACTAATTTATATTTTCTTACTACTATGCGTCTAGAGATTTATCTCTGTTGTTCACTTTCATGGTATATGTAACACCTGGTCTAACATTGATCTCTTCTAGTGCGATATAATTCAATGGTGATTCAAGTCTTGCGTTCAACTCACTGTTCTTATCGTTAAGGTCACCAAAAGTGATCGCTGAGGTAGGGCAAGATGTTTGACATGCTGTCTTGATATCGCCATCTCTTAAACTTCTACCTTCCACTTTGGCAGTCAATTTACCTTCTTGTATTCTCTGCACGCAGAAACTACACTTCTCAATCACACCACGAGATCTAACTGTTACATCTGGATTCAATACCATTCTAGTTAAGTTATCTGCTCCAAATGGTATCTCCTCGTTTTGTAATTGCGGTTGGTTAACCGGGAATAAATCCGCTTTTGTATAATCTAACCAGTTGAAACGACGAACTTTGAAAGGACAGTTGTTTGCACAATATCTTGTACCGATACATCTGTTGTATGCCATCTGGTTAAGACCTTCACTACTATGGTTTGATGCATTTACTGGACATACATTCTCGCATGGAGCGTTATCACAGTGCTGACACATCATTGGTTGGTAGATGGTATTAGGAGAGTGAATATCTCCATAATAATATCTATCTATACGTATCCACGGCATCTCATGATGACGAGAAACTTCCTTTTTACCTACAACGGGAACATTGTTTTCAGACATACATGCCACCGTACAAGCACCACAACCTATACATGCATTCAAATCAATATGCATTCCCCAGTGATGACCAAGTGCATATTTTTCATCAAATCCTTTGTATATCTGCTGCGCATTCAAGTGCTGAGCATGTGCTCTACGTTCTTGAAGGTGCTCTACATTTTCCTTCAGGTCTTTTACTGTAGATGTATATATTACTGATCTATCAGTTAACGCTCCTTGGAAACCTTTTATGTCAGTGAAATAATCAAAGAATACAAGTGCTGCTTCATCAGCATTGATCACCGTATTTGTATCTTTTTCAATGGCTTTTACACCAATGGTATGATGATATTGAACGCAAGAAAACGCGTCTTCTTTGCCTATTTTATCTGAAACTTTGACATTTGTATTATAATATTGGGCTCCGCTAGGACCTTGTGTCAAACAATCATTGACATTGACACCGACATTAGATCCAGTCTGTCCAGCGATCGTACGTCCATAACCAAGTGCAAGAGAAACAGTTCCTGGCATTTGACCGAATTGCTGAATAACAGGAACAACTAATTTCTTACTACCTATTGTCAATTCAACCATATCACCGTCCACTAAATCCTTGAACCCGATCATCTTTTTGATACCATCAAAATCTACAGGTACTGCAAGATAGTTACCCCATGAAGTACGCGTAACTGGGTCAGGCATCTCCATCAACCAAGGGTTGCCGGCATACTGACCATTACCTAATTGTATCGTTTCGAAAAATGAAACTTCTATTTCTGTATTTGCTGGTTTTGTGATGTTACCATCTATCGTAGCTGCTGCATAAGAAGCGCCACTACCCGAACCTAGTTTTACCACACCGTCGTGAACTGCATTATCCCAAAACGCTTGGAATGATGAGAAAGTCGATTGGCTTGCAAAAGCATCTCTCCATGCTGCTTGCATGTAAGCATAAAAAGGTTGTTCGCCTGCCAAGTCTACGGTCGTACTTCCTGCCCATTTAAGCAAAGAAACTTCAGATTGACGAGAATTGAAGAGTGGCGCAATCGTTGGCTGTATGATAGATATTTCTCCTTGTACTGGTTCAACATCACCCCATGACTCTAGAAAGTGAGTAGTAGGCGCTACAACGGTACAAAGATTGGTTGTTTCGTCATTTACAATGGAGAAAGATACTTTGTTTTGAATCTTAGGCATCGCTGCTGCCAATTCTGCACCATAAGCTGAATCGTAAACTGGATTACAACCATTAACGATGAGCATGTCTATACCGCCGGCTTTCGCTTCATCAACAAAAGCCTTGAAATCTCTATCGTTACCTTTACGCTGATTAGAAGCCATTGACATATCTATGGTGTTGCCATAATTGCCAAGTGATTGATTGATCGCGTTGATCATCAACTGCTCTGTCACATTATTGGATGCAGAAACGACAATAGATTTGCCGGCTGCTGCTTTTAATTCGGCTGCTACTTTGGTAAATGATGCTTTCGCTTTGGCATTTAAGCCAGCACTACCTGGTCCACCACCAACGATCGCTTCATAAAGCGCTGCAATAGCAACACCTTGCTCAGATGGCTTAACCAAAATTCTATTATCTGCGTTAGAACCTGTCATAGACATATGGCTCTCTACTTGCAAGGAACACAGGCGCGCCTGCAGCGCGGGCGCCACGTCGGCGGGCTGGTCGCCCACGGGTTCGGGCGTGAGCACCTCGAAGGCCAGCGCCTGCA
>JANMMV010000691.1:0-4567 GCA_031373565.1 Saprospiraceae bacterium | reverse complement strand
GAAACATTTGGCTTCATTGTAATAACAGAATCCACAGTACCAGGACCTCTACTGCTAAAACCAGCTATAATATCATCACTATTGGTCGCACCTACTGAAAAAGAAGACTCAAACATCGCAGGGGGGCCAGTAGTGGTATTGCAGTTTGGCCCTTCGTTACCATTCGATACCACGACAAATATACCTGCATATTTTAGATTTTTGACCGCGTCTTCTAGCAAATATTGGTTCATTGTGTTGCATCCTTCAGACTCTGAGCAATACCATGAGTTGTTGATCACATGTGGCGATTTGGTCGGATCTGGATTCATATTACCAATATCTGTCGGAGCCAACATCCACTCAAAACATTCAATATATGTTGATGGCTTACCCCATCCTCTATCCATATTGCGACAAGCTACCCACTGTGCTTTGGGAGCTACGCCGATGAGATTGTTTTCATCACTCCCTACCATTGTACCCATCGTGTGCGTTCCGTGATTATTGTCATCGCAAGGCTGCGCACTATTGAAACCACATGGATTTACTAGCGTGTCTGCGTAGGCAGGATTATTGATGTGAATAGCATCATGCCAATGATAATTGTGGTTTAGAACGCCATTATTGAAGCCTCTATATTTACTACGTAGCACGTCGTAATCCCATTCAAATCCCGTATCTAAACCACCTATAGTCACGCCTTGACCTTCATACCCTTGAAACCACACACTATCCGCTTTGATTTTCTTAATACCCCATTCAGGCTCGACACTTCTACTTTGGATTATATTATTATCAACAATATAATCCAGCATTTTAATGGGAGCATCTTCCATAATGGCATATAGATCATTTCTTGTACGCAAGATATCCAGTAGTTCCTGATCCAAATTTGTTTTGATGGCATTAACTACATAAAATGATTGATACGATTTTTGATGGCTCCTAAGAATCGAAATGATAGGATATTGAGTCAACTCACAATGTCTAGTCAATGTATTGTAAACAAAAGTAGATTTTTGGTCTTTTGACCATGCAGGATTCACGTTTTGTAAGTTAGGCTTACTGATTAAAATCAAAACAGCATCTACATTTTGGCCTGATTGCAGGCGTTGAAGAATAGCTTTATCGATTTTTACTTGCCCTAAAATACTTCCACTTAGTAAGAGCAGAAAGAGAACGGATTTTAGCTTGCTTACGCAAAAATGGTAGTTCATATGATAATTTATTTTAACGTGATAACAAAGATACTACACTTACGCGCTATTTTTATTTAATAGGCCAGACTTTTTTCGGTTCTAGGTAGTACCTTTGAAAGTAAGATACATTTTTCGACTATATTAGCATCTAAATGAAATATTATAAAGAACTCATCTTACTAGAAGGTATCATCTTCGTCATTTTCTGGCTTACTAATGAATACCTTGCTTTCTTACTATCCATGGTGTGTATTCCTGTATTCCTTGGCATTATGCTCGTCGCTTTAATCGCAGAACGAATAGAAAAATCGAACATCTCTTCTGATTTCTTTAAGTTGTTGCTGGGATTGATCGGCATACCAACGATTCTTCTTATTATATTTTTCACTATCTCGGGCGGTGAATTTGCTTGGATGAAGTCTTAATCTGGTTTATGTGAAGTCAATCAGTTACTTCACTAAAATCCTTATCATTTATTTCTGTTTTAAATATAATTTTCAATATTGCAAATCCGATAATTGCTGACATTAAGGAAGAGATTATGATTATCAATTTTGCATTGTTAACAATCTCGTTATCCTCAAAAGCGAGTAAGGTGATAAAAATCGACATTGTAAAACCAATTCCACCTAAAAAACCAACACCTAGAATAGCCTTCCAACTTAAGTCTTTAGGGATGGTTGTGAGTCCAAGTTTTACCGTCAAAAATGTAAGCATCAAAATACCCATCGGTTTTCCAAAAATTAATCCAAGTCCAATACCTAAACCATAGTTTTGGGTGAAAAGATTTGTCATATCTCCGGAAACAATGATGGCAGTATTCGCTAATGCAAAAAGTGGTAAGATGACAAATGCTACTGGTTTATGCAAAAAATGCTGTAGGATGTATGATGTGGATTTTTGACCATTAGAACCAAAAGGAATTGCAAACGCAAGTAAAACGCCTGAAATTGTGGCGTGTACCCCAGAGTGTAACATAAAATACCACATCAAAACACCACCTATTAAGTACGGTGTAAGTATGTAGACCTTCAATCGTCCGAAAACCACAAGTAATCCAAAAATTCCCATTGCTATGAATAAATTCACCCAATCCAAGGTATCTGTATAGAAAATGGCAATAATGATCATTGCTCCTAAGTCATCAATAACGGCTAGTGCGGTCAAAAATATTTTAAGTGAAGTGGGAACCCTATTCCCTAACAATGTTAAAACCCCTAAGGCAAAAGCAATGTCTGTCGCCATCGGAATGCCAATTCCTGACTGTGTTTCAGTACCAAAATTAAAGAACAAATAAATCAGAGCAGGAACCAACATACCACCGATGGCTCCAAACATGGGAAATAATCTGTTCTTAACATTCGAAAGTTCGCCTTGATAAATTTCTCTTTCTAGCTCCAAACCTATCAGCAGAAAAAAAATGGTCATCAATCCATCATTAATCCAAGCTCCTATGCTATGATCCGCAAATTGAGTTTGGAAAAATGCAAGGTAACTAGGTCCTAAAGTGGAGTTAGCAATGAGCAATGAAACGATAGTACAACCCATTAAAACTAATCCACCAGCTTGTTTGCTTTGGAAAAATTCTTTAAATAATTTGGTTACGGTCATTTATCAGTTAATTTTTCTGACGGACGATTTCGCTTTACCAAGAACTAGGCCCTTGACGATAGATACTGGCAACTCCTGACATCAAACCAACGATTGGTATATCTCTTTGTACTGCTGCGCAGATGCATCCCAGCTGTAGTTAAGCGCAAGAGCTCGCTCAACAGCAGCGTACATCATTGGTTTATTATAGTATAATTGGTTGGCTCGCCAAACAGAATGCATAATTTGATCAAAATCCATATCATCAAATCGGATGCCGACTCCATTCGCTTCAGAAATATCAACAACAGAATCCCTTAGTCCACCAGTCGACCGAACTATCGGCAAAGTGCCGTATCTCATGGAAAACATCTGATTAAGGCCACAAGGCTCAACTCGAGATGGCATCAGCAGAAAATCAACACCTGCATATATCTTGTGTGAGACGGCTTCATTGTAAGCTAATAAAACGGACACATTCTTCGGAAACCGTTTTGCCAATATGCTAATATCGTGCTCTACATTCTTCTCTCCAGTACCTAATATAATAAAATTGGCATTTTTGTGATACATCATCCAGTTTTCGATGATTTTGGAAAGAAAATCGGCACCTTTTTCGTACACCAACCTTCCTATAAATCCAAAAAGTGGTAAAGCGGTATCAAAACCAGCCATATCACAAATGATCTCTTTATTCTCAGCTTTGAATGTCTGGGCATCACCGTCATAATGATAGCCAATCATAGGATCGACCGCAGGATCCCATACTTCTGTATCGATACCATTGAGAATGCCTTTACATTTCCAATATTCCTGTTGAAATAATGGCTCTAGACCTTGTGCATCATAAGTAAGTTCATGCATATAACTTGCCGATACGGTTGTGACTTTGGCAGCGCATCGAACAGCAGATGATAGCGGATTGATGGTCTGAGCCCAATCTAAAAGTCCACTTTTCCATGTGTCAAAATGCGGCAATAAATACTGCTTTGTCCAGCTAAAAGCCCCCTGGTAACGCTCATTATGTATCGTAAATACAGAAGGAATGTGGCTTAAACTCTTAAATTCATATGCATGCTGCATCATAAAGGGTATCAATCCAGTATGATGGTCATGACAATGAATAATATCAAAAGCATCTTCTCCATCTCTCAACCAGGTCAAAATAGCTCTTTGAAATCCTATATTTCTTTCTAATTCATCGCTAAAGAAAAAGCCATTTCGATCAGCATACACACCAAACCGATCTGATTTAGAAGGAATATGAACGGTATAAAAAGGAAAACCTAAAGGATCATCGATAAAATATCTAACTTCAAAATACAATTGCTCACTTCCCAAATAAAACTGTCCTTTATGCACAATCTTATATAATTTACCCTCGTACCAAGGCATCTGATAAGCGGGTATGACGACGCTTGTATTGATATCTAACTTGAGTAGATACTTGGGAAGGGAACCGACAACATCAGCTAATCCTCCGACTTTAGCCATTGGAAAACATTCGGCACTTGTATACAGAACTTTCATATAAAAACTTTTCAGCATCAAATATGGCATAAAAGTTTCACATAGTGTACCTAGAAACCGATTATCATAAAAGAATTGATTAAAGGTAAAAATAATCTAAAAAAAAAGTGCTGATTATCAATCGATTATCAGCACTTTATGGTAGCATAAAAATTAAGTAGATCTACTTTTTCATTTAGCTTCCTATTATTTCATTTTTCAATTTGTTCAAGACGGCATTTCTCCGACCGCTGCAAGTGTTGACTACCCTATTTGAAGGGTCTTGC
>JANMMV010000668.1:0-3254 GCA_031373565.1 Saprospiraceae bacterium | reverse complement strand
CAAGTAGGTTTGTCGATATCTATAAATTTGTCACCTTCTAAATCTGCAACTGAGTATGTAGTAACAACACTATTGTATTTCAAGATAGACGCCCTTGTAGATAGATAGATTTCAAAACTCTTTCCTCGACGGCCTATGCTTGGCTGAATAAAAAATCTGGTGCCATTTGCATCAAATCTTCTTGGCAACGCGTTATTTGTTGAACGGTCAATCCCAATTTTACCTAATCCAACCCCTCCGTACACTTCAAATCGCGATTTTGAATCATTAGTAGTGAAGTAGCCAATACCCAACTCACCTAGATTTGCCTTACCTTCACGTGACTCTGTACTATCGCTAGTGGTGCCGCTGTTGCTATTATTACTAAGTAGATTGCCCATGATACCTATTTTATCGGTAATGGCGTACGCAGTTTGGATATTCAGACCATTTGAGATGTGCGCACTGGCGTGGATCTCTCCCTTATGATTAAATCCGGGGACATTCAATGTATTTGGAGCATAGACTTGACAAGAAGAAACGCAAAGCAATATAATTGTATAGCTTACAAAAATGTTAAGATATGTTTTCATAATACTTGGTATTTTGATTATTAAAATTCAAAGATAATGCTATTTTCAGCATATTATACGTTAGGATTAATTTTTTTTCACTAAGATTAGTGTGCTTCGTCAATTAAAAAGATGCCCCTTTTCTCTTATTATAATTTAATCAAATACGTTCAAATTGTTTAGATTCTTTCTAAATAGTAACAATCCTTTTTTAAATAATTGTTGATAAGGATGTAGAATCTTACATTTGTGCAAAATTAAATTTTTACAATTAGTTGACAATTCACAAGAAATATATCCTTATCGTTAAAGATATGAAGATGCTTATCAATAAAACATTCACTATCAAGACCTTAGCCTTCCTTTGGGTAATGTGTCTTTCCTTTATTACCTATTCGCAAGGAACGCCCGATGCAGGTAAAGAGCTTTTCAAAAACTATTGTGCTTCGTGTCACACCAAAGATATGCGGTCTGCTGCGACAGGTCCCGCCCTTGGAGGTGCTCAAGGCCGATGGGGAGATGATGTAGCCTTATATGCTTGGATTCGTAATTCTCAAAGCATGATCCAGAAGGGTCATCCGAGAGCTGTCGAATTATGGAATCAATACAAGCCTACGGTCATGACTTCGTTTCCTGCGTTGAAGGATGAGGAGATCGCAAGTATGCTTCTTTATATAAACGGAACTTACGACGGAACCTATGGAGCTCCAAAAGGTGGTCCAGCTGTTGCAAGTGGTGGCCCTACTGTTGTGGATGAACCAAAGAGCAATTTAGGTTTGTATAGTTTGGTAGCATTGGTATTGGGTATACTAGCGCTGATCTTGATGAAGATCATCAACAACTTAAATCACATTGCATCTGCAAAGGAAGGAGATTTTGCGCCACGTAAATCAATGGCTCAGATTCTTACATCTAAAGGTGTAATGACCTTCTTGGTGTTTTCAGCGATCATCTTAGGAGCCTACACTACAGTTAATAAAGCGACTGCTCTCGGACGTCAAGAGGGATATCAGCCTGATCAACCGATCAAATTTTCTCACGCAACACACGCAGGAGTAAACAAGATTGATTGTCAATATTGCCATGATAGTGCACGTAGATCTAAGCATTCAGGTATTCCTGCTGCTAATACCTGTATGAATTGCCACAGAGCGATCAAAAATGGTTCCAAGTACGGTACAGCCGAATTAACTAAGATTTATGCTTCTGTAGGATATGATCCGACGAGCAATACGTACATCGAAAACTATCCTGCCAAATCTGAGTCAGAGATCAAGTCGATCTACACAAAATGGATAACAGATGAGTTCGTTCGAGTAAAAGAGCTTAAGTCTGTTGACGCAACCACCAAGAAAATGGTAGAAGAGCAATGGTCTAACATCAAATCTTCATTGACAAACGAAAACAAAAAATCTGTTTACGGCCCTATCGAGTGGGTTCGTATTCACAACCTTCCTGACCACGCTTATTTCAATCATGCTCAGCATGTTACCGTCGGTAAAGTAGAGTGTCAGACATGTCACGGACAGGTACAAGAGATGGAAGTAGTACAGCAGATGTCTCCATTATCGATGGGATGGTGTATTAATTGTCACAGACAAACGGAGGTTAAGTTTAAAGACAATGCTTATTATGCTAACTACACTAGATATCACGAAGAGCTCAAAAATGGCACGCGTGATAAAGTTACCGTAGCAGATATAGGTGGACTTGAGTGTCAAAAATGTCATTACTAGTATTTATAGTATCAGAATTCTAAATTTTATATCAATATAAAGGCAAAGGAAACTAAGCCGATCGTTTTAAAACCAAGTTACAAGATGAAAAAGCAGATGGATAATATTTGGGTAGGACAGAAAGACTTAATGCATGATGAAGAGTTTTTATCTTCAGCAAACAAGGAATTTGGCCAAGCCGAGGATGTTCAATATGCCGATATGGCGGGCAACTTAGCAGGTAATAGAAGAGATTTCTTAAAATTTCTAGGATTTGGCGTTGGTGCAGCTACCATAGCAGCAGGATGCGATATTCCAATTAAGAAAGTGATTCCTTATGTAACTAAGCCTGATGCGATCGTACCAGGAGTTGCAAATTATTATGCTTCGACTTTTGTCAATGGTGGTGATTACTGCCCTATCTTGGTGAAGACGCGTGAGGGTCGGCCTATCAAGATCGAAGGAAATGATATTTCAACGATTACTGGTGGTGGAACATCTGCAAGAGCACAAGCTTCGGTTTTAAGCTTATATGATGTAAATCGATTTACAGGTCCGAAAATCAATTCTGATAAGGGATTTAAAGATACAACATGGGCAGAGGTTGACAAGATGATCATGCCTACTATTCAGGGATCAAGAAGCATTCGTATAGTTACGAATACAAATATGAGCCCTACTTCTAATAAAGCTTTGGCTGAATTTGTAGCAAAATATCCAAATGCCAAAGTAGTTACCTACGATCCAGTTTCGGCTTCTGCTTTGCTAGACGCAAATCAAGCAAATTTTGGAAAGAGAGCAGTACCATCTTATCATTTTGATAAAGCAGATGTGATTGTAAGTTTTGGTGCCGATTTCTTAGGTACTTGGATTTCTCCAATAGAGTATGCAGCTGATTATGTAAAAGGTCGCCGTATATCTACTGTTGCAGACGCAAAACAATCAAGACACATCCAAGTGGAGAGCCATATGTCAATGACAGGTTCTA
>JANMMV010000645.1:0-5438 GCA_031373565.1 Saprospiraceae bacterium | reverse complement strand
GTTGCTGTTGTAGGGGTATCGGGACTTTCTTTACCCGAAGTTGAAGATTTAGCGGATAGTCCAGCGGATGCGCCTCCACTTAAGACAGTAGAAGTACCCACATTATTTCCCCAAGCTTTTCCACCTCCTTTTGAACCAGGCCCTGCAAAATTACTTGGATACAAGCCTCCAGTCGCTTTAGTAAGTTGCGCAAAATTATTAAGCATTAAGTCGGGATATCGATCACCATTAATATCTGAGTATTCGCTGAGTACATCAGTGTTGGATGTAATCGTCCTATTAGCGCCTACGTTGCCGGGTTGTACACTTAGACCTGCACTTACACCAACCACACTAGATTTTGTAAATTTATTGATAGCCTTTGCACCTGTTAATTGCCCATCAGCAATGATATCAATCGTTTTGTAGCCAGTTTTGATTTTATTAGCTATTCGATCACTTAATGCTCTAGAGCTGAAGGCGGCAGCAAAATTTTGTGCTGAAATACCCTTGTAGATTTCTCTGATTTTAACTTCGTCGCCATTTTGAACCAGTGATTTTTGTGCTTGTGGCCAGTAATACATCAACTGATAGAGTGCAAATCCTGCAAATTGGCTAAGTGCCGACCCTGGTTTTACTGTCAAATTTTCAATATCTATAAGGTTTTCAGGATTAATATCAGTAAATGCTGAACCTGATGTGGGGAAAGCTGCAAGTTGATCAAACATGGCTTGAGTTAAAATGGGTAACGTCATATCTTTGATATTGATCAAACGACCCCATGTATCAACTGGTGTTGTTGTGTTTTTATCTTGACCGGGATTATACATAAATTGGCCCCACCCCCGGTACATATTCCCAATTAACTCACGGTTGCGATGTAGTAATTCAACACTTCGCCGCGTGATGACCTTAGATTTGCTCATATTACTTTGGGTACTAATGCTTGCCACCCGTACTGGGAGATTATTGAGAGCACTACCGACCAATTCAATCCTCTCTAATAAAGCATCACTATAAAAACTACCGTCTCCTACTAGCTCTATGGTTATGAGTTTGGACGCTTCATCAGTGATGTTTACTGTTATCGGGGTATTACTACTGTAAGCTATATTTGTAGTATTGTTTGAAGAAGTTAAAACAGTAATAGTTCTTGTGCCAATAACTTTTCCGTTTTGCTTGATGTTAAAATAAATAAGAGATGGATTTTGTGCAAATGGGGAAGCATTAAATGGTATGGATGTATAGAAAGCCGGGTTCAAATCTGGCTTTATGAAATAAGATTTTTGTGCTTCAAAATCAAAATTCAAATTATTATAACTTTTCCATTGAATACCTTTATTTGGAGTGAACTTATTAGTAAAATAGGCATAGTTGCTATAATCGACTATCGGTAAAAGGGTGCTTTTCTGTACTGATGGTATTGGAGTACCCGTTGTACTAAATAGATTTTCTTTTGTTTCGCAACGTACAACAGGGTGCCATAGTACGCCCTTCCAATCCATGTTGGTTTTAGCGAAAACTTCAAATTTTATTCCTTTAAAATCATTAGGGTTTGTTGTAATTATTATTGATGATGGCGGAGTAATAAGCTGCGGTGATTGACCTGCGTAAATGATAAACTCCCATTCCTTGGTAATAACTTGATTATCCGCTCCTGGATTAACTGCAGATGATACTCTAAATGTAACATCGTCAGGCATTGTTCCAACTACGAAAGGCTCCCAGGAGATACTTGCAGTTGACCCAGCAACATTTCCTTTAGGAAGAGGTGTCCATCTACTACTCGAAAGCATAAATCCATCGCTGTACTTGCTTTTATGCGGGGTTATACCATCTTGGTTTGTTTCGTCACTATTGATAGCTTCTCCAGAGATTTTTATGTATTTAACTTCAGGATTCCAACCTAGTTCTGGGTTATCTAGCTCAGGGTGCGCGCCGTTCGTCTTGACATGATGTCTGAAGTATAATCGTTGGCCTTTTTTAACTCTGATACCTGTTACAGTAGGATTTAAGCCTTGTGGATTAATTCCACCCGATGTCGAATTTTCATTACAAGGGGCTACAACTCCTTTAAAGCTGGCGCCATCTTGGACTCCAAATTGTGATGACCCATTTTGATACATTTTGACAGCTTGACCTGCCTTATAGGTTGCGTTAGATCCACTTTGAATCGAATTACGGGCCCAGATTGAGTCTTGCGCTTCCTTCGTTTCGTTTCCGTTGCCAACGACATTTGCTGTCATATCAAGATATTCAGGACATAAAATGCATCCTATTTCTTCTGTATTTGGTGCGGTAGTTGTGGTAGGAGGTAGCGTACAAGTCGAGTTTGTTGGCGGAATATTAAATGGCGCTCCGACCGCCGGAAAAGCCATTGCAGGCGTAAGTCCACAAAAATTGTAAGGATTTGGTGTATTGCTTGTGATAAAGTAAGTTACATTTCCAACACCTCCACAAGCTGGATAACTTATTGTAGTTCCAATCCCTAAAGTATTCGGATTAACAGAATATTGGTAGCAAGTGGAGCCACTTGATCCTCCACTTCCACCAGTAGTGATTGTAGTGCAATCTAGACAGTCGCTAATACCGTTATTATTAGAATCTAAATCACAAGAGTCAATGACAGTCGTATTTGCCTTGCAATTGAGACCTAATGGCGCTGGAAGGTCTGTTATCAAGCTATTTGCATCAAGTTGTTCGCTTGTCCCATGGAAAAGACGGCAGGTATTAATGTTAGTCGTAAGCCCATACCCATAGAATCCATTGTTGTCAGACTCAATGGAGACAATACCGCCTGAAGTCAATGTTCCATTATCAATTACAATGTGTCCATCATGGTTGGCTTCCCAGACCTTGATCACATCAAAAGCCATATTATCCTGTCCTAGTAGTGATTCGGAATCAGGGCTAGATTTTTCTGCTACGCTTCCTTCGACTATCAGATTTTCTGTATTTTTACTTGTTTGCGAAAATGTTGGAATTCCAGTGGATTTATTGAGATGATTAAAGTAGACAATTCCATTGAAACTAATATCTGGTAATTGATCGGCATTGGCGTCAGTAATATAAATGTCAGACATGTCAATACTACCAGATTTACTTCCACCTACATTTCCTCCAGCTTGCCCAGATGATTCACTAACTGAAACCGAAAGGTTATAATTGCCATTATCCGAAATACCTTGATAAAACTCTTGTAGGGGAAGACTATCTAATTTAATTCCAGTTCCATAAGTATGCGATATAATATCTCCAGTAGGGCTTGGAGTTCTCTGAACAATATGTGGGTAATAAAAAAGGGCATCACCATCCTTCTTAACAATATCCGTGAGACCATCTCCGTTCATGTCAGCATTAACAGTTAGTGATTGGGTTGTTGAACCACTTCCAGTATAACCCAGGTCAAGCGATACAAGCCCTCCTTCTAATAAAATATTGCATCCTAGTCCAACACCACCTCCGTAGCCAAAACTTCCAGATAAGGTTCTTGTACTTCCGAGCATGGAACTAATCGTCGTAAATCCTGGGACATTGTTACCTACTGATTGGGCAAAAGGATTGGTAGCGACAATACTGATACAAGGTTCTGGTGATGCTCTTCGTAGCAGATTACTTTCGCTAAATGAAACATTGGATTTCGGATTGTAAAAGGAATAATTATTTTTCTTTTTCTCAAGATTGGCAATTGCAATACCTAAATCACTTCTAAGTAAATTGACTTCATTTTCAAATTTGTCATTTGATATATTTGACTTTTCACTCGCTCCATTTCCTGCGATACTTCCTCCTGCTGAAATTTGACAAGACAAATTTAGATTCCAGTCATTAGGATTTGAGCATGGGACAGGATGATCTACAATAACTTGAATAATGTCAGTAGGTGCTACTATTAAGTTGAATCTAGCTGTAAAGGTATCCAACTTAATGCCATTTCCCAAAATACCCGTCAATGTTTGACCAGTGGCATAATTATTCAATATTACATTTATAGAACATGTCCCATAAGGTCTTTGGCAAATGCTTGTACCAACATCTATTACAGGAGTGCCATTTTGCAAGACCGTAAAAGTATTGGGTGTAATATTTGGCTTAAAATCAAAAAATAGCGTAGCAACCGTAGCAGGGACAGGAATTGTAAAAATATCATCCGCTCCTATTCCATTAAAATATGGTGCAAAACTAGCATTACAATTCGCAGGAGGTGTACATGGTGTTTGTTCTGGATTGAAAATATATGGACAATTGTCGCATAAATCACCTACACCATCACCATCGATATCGTTTTGGGTTGGATTTTCTTTTGTGATGCAATTATCACACCCATCTCCAACACCATCACCATCAGTATCTAATTGCAAGGGATTGCTCTCGTTAATACAATTATCGCATGCATCACCAATACCGTCGCCATCAGAGTCAGAATTAGGCGAGTACCCATTATTCGCATATGGACAAAAGTCGCATGCATCGCCGATGCCATCTCCATCAGAATCCAATTGGTTATGGTTAGCGAATGCACAATTATCACAAGCGTTACCTATACCATCATGATCGTCATCCAACTGGTTAGGATTTGAGATTAATAGACAATTATCGCATGCATCTTTGATGCCATCACTGTCCGAATCTAAGACTCCACATGCTTCGTCTCTACAATCCCCTTGAGAAGGATTATAGATGTATTTACAATTATCGCAGCCATCTTTGATATTATCGCCATCGGTATCAATTGTACCACAGGTGTCTACTACAGGTATACATGGTACCTCAATGATTTCTGCGGGTCCAAAAATAGCTCCGCACGTCGGAAGATCGTCATAATAATCTAAGTCATGTTGATAAAAGAAACTCCCTTGTACATATTCTGTAAATGATTTTAGTAAGGTCTTAGAAAATTTGCCTTTGGTATATTCAAATTTGTATTTTCTAACTTCGCTATTGTCATAACTGATAACTATATCATTAAGAATCCTATTATCGATTTGTGTAAATCCATTTCTAGCGTTGATAACGACATCTTCTCTTTTAGTTGGATCAATTGTAGAATTGAAAGTAACTTTATATTTAGGGGCGACACCCACTTGACCTGTGTACCTAATTTCTTTAATATATAGGTTAGTGGTTTCGTCATTGAGTCCTGTATTGGCTTCATAAGTATATTCTACATAATTGCCGTAGACATCCGTAGATTTGACCAATGGCCAAAATGATTTTCCATATGCATTTCCTAGGTTTGCACCACCTGTTCCATAAAGATTTTTGGTCCCGTCGGCCGTGATTACTTCCCATGTATAAGTCTGCGGCGAACTGCCTTTTCGGATTATTTTAGAAAAACTACCAAGCTTACGTTCAAAAAAGTAAACATCACCAGATTGTCTAGGTTTTAGATCGGTGTCATATCCAGCAGTAACACTTTCTTTATGACGATTTGGGAGGGTTTTATCACTATAAATTAG
>JANMMV010000631.1:0-8447 GCA_031373565.1 Saprospiraceae bacterium | reverse complement strand
GCCCATGGGCGTATTGAGCACTTCTGATCTATCTCCCGTATAGCTTTCTAATCCTTCAAACAAGATATCATTGTCAAGCTTTGTAACAATATTTGTGAACCCAAATCGCTTATTGGCAGCGACGGCGCGACTGTTGTTATATGGATCTACTCTTTTCAGAATTACAAGTGATGAAGGCTGCAACCCTACCGGTATATATGTCTGCACTACCGGAAAATCTGCAACCGAACTCTTATTATCTAAAGGAGTGTGCGAATTAGGATCGTCGTAAGTAGATTGAAACTCATAGTCTACTTTCCATGCAATAGGTGTCGTTACATCTGGACGATTGACCGATAATTCTGACCTATCCGCTTTCGCAGTGCTTTGCGTATTCGTTACATTTATTAATGACTTATCTAAGGAACTTAAGTGTGTCGAGAATCTATTATCCCTAAATTGGTGGATTAAATATTGATTTTGTTTGATTATCTCGTAACAGGCTATGTCTCTATCCAGATTGGTCAATGGTTGGGCAATAAGTGAAATGGTATTCCATACATACAAATTGTTTATTCCCGAGACATCAGAAGTATATGTGATTTGGATATCGCTAATTTGTTTTGGAGATTTTTCGCTTATGTTTGGGGTATTGGTTAAATTGATTGCTTTAGTTTCACCTTCAGGAAGAAAATATATGTCAAAATTGCCAATAGGTAGAATGGTATCGTAAACTCTTTTGACAATAGAATCAGTCTGCCTATTTGAAATAAACATAATACCATTTTTACCATCAAAACTAGCATTTATGGCATCAAGATCATCATAAAAATCGGTCGTAATGTTGCCATGGTTTCGATTTTTTGATTTGTAGTAATGAAGGTCGGAGAACCCATCAACATTGGCAGAAAAGATATAATCTAGGTCATTGACATAGTCAAAACTATAGATGCGTTGGAAAGCTGTGGGAATGATTTGCTCCTTTTTTTCTTTGTTTTCAAGACGATACCTGACTAATTTGATCACGTCTTTATGCTCATAAACATAACTAAACTCTTTTCCATTATGGTGCCAAGCTAATAGCGGATATTGATAATCCGTCTCTTGAAAATGATTGTTGTGTCCATATCTAAAGATAGTTTTGGAGGACTTACCTTCTACATCATAAAGCACTATTCTATACTTACCTAGATGGTTATGTGAGTATAAGATAAGCTTGCCATCAGGACTAGACGACATTTTAGTAATCCTGTTTTTCTTTTTATTTTTCAGCTTGACACTGCTCTCGACAGTCAATGGGGCGAAAGCATTTGTTTCTTTCGCAAAATAATCTTCAAAGTACTGATTCCACTCCTCTTTTAGATCCTTTATGCCTTTATTGAGAATGTATTCAAAAGCATTGTTAACTCCTCGATTGATCTTAGTCAAATAAATGATATTTGAAATAGAAGACCGGCCGTAATTTTGCTCAATGTAGTACCACAAAGCATGACCAGCCTGCCTAGGAAAGTTTTGGGCCATCTTATCAAATTGACGAAACTTAGGATTTGAATTCCAAATCTCTCTAAGCTCACTTTCTGCCTTTGCATCCCATGGAGATGCTGCATAGGATACGATTCCTTGCTTATACCATTCGGGGAGGTTTAGAAGCACTGCGTTTTGTAATATCTCTTGCAGATTGGAACCAAATAACATATTGTTGAAGTAAACACTGGCTATGCCTTCCTTGATTTTTTGACGCATGTGATTGTGATCACCGTCAAAATAGATAAACATTTTATTGCCTACGATTTTGGTTTCGCCACCCTTCGACGCAAAGGTCTCTTCAGTTCCTATATTGCTTTGTTTGAGATCGGAGAGATCAGTATATACTATCATCTCGATCTTATCATTCATTCGATGCTCTAGGACTTTTTGAATCTGATCATGGTCAACTTCTGCCATCTGCATAGCCGGAATAGCCACTTGTTTAGACTTGCCATACCAATAGGTAATAAAATTTTCAGTCTCGTACATCCACCAGTCATTGAAATCGTCATGAAATTGGACACGATTTTTACCAAACTCAGTATTTATACTCTGACCTACCGTCAAAGAAGGAAGCAACAAAAGAATAGCAGCAGTTTGAAAGAGATACTTTTTCACAAGCAATCAGTGATATTGTGTTTCAAATATACGTCAGTTTGGTTTGATAATGTAAAAAGAAGAAGAATATCGGACAAAATTACTTTAAAACGTCTTTCAAACTACATATTTAAAAACATGAACGTAGACCCTGAAGTCTAATATTAAAAATAAATAGTTAGGTGTTAAAACTTGTCACCCTATGAGAAATATCAGAAAACACCATCCATATTTCACCCCTATGAACTACAAGATAACATCGAGCATCCTACCTTATTAACTGCCCAGTCAGGTCGCAAAGCATACCATTGCTGCATTGCGGGCTGTTCATCATATGGAGATTGAAGAAGTTTGTATAATTGATCTATCAAACTGTAATCCCCTTTTTGGGCCGCATCAATTGCTAGTTGAGCCATATAATTGCGTAAAACATATTTAGGATTGACAAGATCCATATTCTTTTTCCTAGTAGCAGTATCATGCTTTTCGGCCGATAATCGATCGATAAATTGCTCAAGCCACAATACCACAGAAGCATGAATTTCTCCATTGTAGCAAGCAGGTAAAATGTGCTCTTGTATGTCATTAATTGAATTCACTGAACTGAGAGCACGATAGAAGATCGTCATGTCAATATTCCCCTCGAACAATGTTTTCTCAAGATCTCGAATCAGGTCGCTGTCTTTCTCATGTTCGTTGGTCAAACCTAGTTTACGCCGCATCATCGCAAGATGTCCAGTTTGATATCTTATAGCAAAACCTGAAATGGTAGTCTTTAGATTATCAATATGATCTGGTATTAAATGGGCCAAGGCATTGGCAAGTTTGAGCAGATTCCATTGTGCTACCGGTGGTTGCTGACTATAGCAATACCGTCTACCGGGAAGATCTGTCGTATTCGGTGTAAAATTGGGATCATAATTATCCATCCAACCATATGGTCCATAATCGATCGTCTCTCCGAGGATCGACATATTGTCTGTATTCATGACACCATGGACAAAACCTACACGCATCCAATCGATGATCATGTCGCAGCTTGCGTCCGAAACACGCTGAAAAAATGTCAAATATCGCATGCCATCACCTACTAAATCTGGGTGATAATTTGTGATACAATATTCAACCAGTTGTGTCAATTGTTCCCATTCTTGTCTCGCAGCAAATATTTCGAACTGCCCAAATCGAACGAATGATTTTGATACTCGGCAAACTATTGCGCCGGGTTCGTAAGCAGCATTCCCATTGTACATCATATCTCGGAGAACAGGCTCGCCCGTTTCTAACAAAGCCAAAGCCCGAGTTGTAGAAACACCCAAATGGTACATAGCTTCGCTGCACAAATATTCTCGAATAGAAGATCTCAATACGGCATAGCCATCTGCAGTTCTTGAGTAAGGCGTTGGTCCAGCGCCTTTTAATTGTAGCTCTTGAGATGCCCCATCAATGTCTTGTAGATTTCCCAAATTGATCGCTCGACCATCACCAAGTTGCCCTGCCCAATGACCAAATTGATGTCCTCCGTAACACATTGAAAATGAGTCAGTCTCCTTTCGCCCTAAAAAATAATCTGTCAATTCCGTTTTATCACTAGGCAAAAGCCCAAGGCCGCTGCCTAATTCGTCATTATAAACAATTAGGCTACCGCCAATAAAGGTCTGCGGTTTGACATATGAAAAATGTGCTCCAACAACCTGCCGAGGTCTATTTTCTAGAGAATCATCAGCAATCAGCGATTCAGTAAACCTATTTTCAAACTTTATTGCCATTGCTTTTCTGTTCTGAAGACTGTCCCATGAAAGATGGCAACTACAGCACCTTCTTGATTAATTAAAGTGACATCATATCGACCTAACCTTGATGATAGATGTGTCTCTACAGCGGTTGCAAATATCACATCGCCAATTTTAACCGCGATCGTATGAGAAATAGAAGTTTCTATTGAAACAGCATGACGACCACGGGAGTTACTTGCAAATGCAAATGCGCTATCCGCGATCGAAAAAGTAATCCCACCGTGACACATTCCAAAACCATTGACCATTTCAGGTCTTATCACCGATCTAATAGCGCACGAACCTTCGCTGACACTTAAAATATCTATACCCAACCACTGCGAAAAAAAATCCGAGAGCATCATGGTTTCAACGATTTGGTTAGCTGTCATGAAGCTATTTTTTGACTTGATAGACATCTTTAAGATTGCGACCTAAACCATTGTAATCTAAGCCATAACCTACTACAAAATGACTCGGGATACTCAATCCAGGATATTTGACTTCAATGATGTGTTTAGCAGCATCTGGTTTAATAAAAATAGCTGTCACCGCGATCGACCGAGGCCCTTTTGTTTCCAAAAAAGGAATGAGCTTCGCCATCGTGTTGCCAGTATCAATAATGTCTTCAACAATAATCAAATCTCTGTGGGTCACATCTATGTTTTCAGGCCACTGAATGATAGCGTCACCATTTGATTCTGTACCTCTATATGACTTAATATTAATAAACTCAATATCGCACTGGATTTCAAAATGTCTTACCAAATCTGCCGCAAAAACAAAAGCGCCATTCATCACTACTAATACCATCGGCTTACTATCAGCATAGTCGCGGCTGATTGCATGAGCAATCTGAGTTACTTTGGTTTCTATTATATGCTCGCTTATGAAAGGTTCAAAAGTAAGATCGTGAAGTGTAATGTTTTTTTGTAAAAGAATCATTTGATACCGTGTTTATCTATTAAATAAATTAAGCTTGTCATTGCCGCTGCACCTAACTCCAATTCGCGTTGATTAACATTCTCGATTACGTCATCAGCTGTATGGTGAAAATCAAAATATCGCTGTGAATCTGGACGAAGACCTATCAACAATCCTTTTTGTGACTTAAGTGGTGAAATATCTGCACCAGATCCGCCCATCTCAAAGTGTAGACCATAGGATTCTAGCATCGGAAGCCATTTACTGACGTTTTTATAATATGTATTAAATACTGATGTATCAGCATCAAAACTAAATCCGCGAGGGCTAAATCCGCCACTATCTGATTCTAGGGCTGCAAGATGAAACTCCTTATTTTTGTTGGATTCGGAAGCATAGATTTTACCACCAGCGAGTCCATTTTCTTCATTTGAAAAAAGGACACATCGAATAGTTCGTTTAGGTTTATATCCCAGCCGATTGAAAGCTTGTAAAACTTCCATTGCTTGGACACATCCAGCACCATCATCATGCGCGCCTTGACCTACATCCCACGAATCTAAATGGCCACCAATGACTATAAACTCATCAGGAAATTCGCTTCCCTTGATCTCTCCTATAACTGTCGGGGCGGGTTTCAGTCCTTCTAATTTACAATTTGTATTTATAAAGACTTTTGTTGGACCTTTCTTTATTAATGCACTGAGTTTTTCAGCATCGTTGGTACTCAAGGCAATGCCAGGTACCCGTTTCAAACTATCCTCGTAAATTGTCACACCAGTATGTGGAAAATCATCAAGTCGAGTTGTCATAGATCTCACAAGTGCTGCCGCTCCACCATATTTTGCAACTCGTGATGCGCCATATACTCGCTGATCTACAGCTCCGCCATAAGCATTAAATGTACGTATCTTGGTAGGATCCATTGGTCTATTAAAGAATATGATCTTTCCAGAAACAGCGTCACCTAGTTTTTCTAGCTCATCGAGACTCTGTACTTCTATTACTTCTGAAATAATACCTTTACCATTGGTAGAGACAGAATTGCCAAGGCTAAGTGCGTTTAATTTCTCCAATTCACTATTGGCATTAAGAACATACACATCTTCAACATCTCCTCTAACCCAGTGATTTGCTTGACAATCTTGTAAGCGGGCTTTGACTTTCGGAATTTCTGAGAGCACTTTTTGTGTAAATGCGGCTGCACTTCGATAATTATCTGACCCTGCGATTCTTCCTGGATGCTGTGTACATAATGTAGTAAGACTACTATAGCATGTTCCATCTTTGAGAATAGTCTCATGAATTCTTTGAAGCATAGCTATATCTTCATCTTGCGCAATAGTAATGGTCGGCACTAAAAAAAAGGCCACCACTATTGTATAGAAGTAAGTTAATTTGATGGACATAATTCGTAAGTTAATAAGATAGATAATGAAAATAGATTTATGATGACTTTGGTTCAAATATAATATCTCCGGTCATAGCTTCAGGTATTTTCAAGTCCATCAATGTGAGAATACTCGGCGCGATGTCACCTAGTTTGCCGTTATTGACTAGCCACGTGTCTTTGTTGATCCCATTTCCATGCAAAATAATGGGAACAGGATTTGTTGAGTGTGCAGTGTTTGGTGACCCGTCTGGATTGACCATCACATCAGAGTTGCCGTGATCAGCAATAATGATCGTATTGTAATCATACTTATCCAATGTTTGCAATAATCTAGCGAGACAAGTATCAACCGTTTCGGTGGCTGAAACTGCTGCTGCAAATACTCCTGTGTGTCCGACCATATCCGTATTGGCATAGTTTAAACAGATGAAATGTGGCCGTTTATTCTCAATATGAGCAATTAATTTATCAGTAATTTCTACGGCACTCATCTCAGGTTGGAGATCATAAGTAGCCACTTTTGGTGAAGGTACCATAATTCGTTCTTCACCAGAAAAAACTTCTTCCTGACCACCATTGAAAAAGAATGTTACGTGAGGATACTTTTCTGTCTCAGCGATGCGCACCTGCGTAAGGCCTGCGTCACTAATGACTTGTCCCAAAGTTTGTGTTAGATTATCCTTCTCGAATACTACATGAACGCTTTCAAATCGCTGGTCATAGTTAGTAAACGACACAAAATATAAATGTAATTTAGACATCCCGTGCTCAGGCATATCTGTCTGTACCAAAACCTCCGTCAATTGCCGCGGCCTATCCGTTCTAAAATTATAAAACATGACCGTATCTCCTTCTTTAATACATGCTCCACTTCCCATGTAAGAAGATAAGATAGCTGGCATAAATTCATCCGTGATATTGAGCGCATATTGGTCTTTGATGGATTTGACGATGTCGTCTGAAGGCATTCCAATCCCCTTGACCAAAAGATCATAAGCAAGCTTCACCCGTTCCCAACGTTTATCTCGATCCATGGCATAGTATCGACCAACGACTGAGCCTATGTGTATATTGGGCTTTTTGATATTGTCAATGACTTCTTGAAGATATACTGCACCCGCTTTGGGATCAGTATCTCGTCCATCCAAAAAAGCATGAATGATGATCTCGATATCTGGCTGATTTTCAAAAATCTTAATCAACCCTATTAGATGATCTATATGCGAGTGCACGCCACCATCAGAAACCAATCCTAATAAATGGATTCGCTTTGTATGTGTTCTAGCATGTTCGATCGCACTCATAAAAGTACTATTGGTCAGGAGCTCTTCGGTTCTAATGGCCTTATTGATGCGAGCTAACTCTTGATATACCACACGGCCAGCGCCAATATTAGTATGTCCAACTTCAGAGTTCCCCATTTGACCTTCGGGTAATCCTACTTCTTCGCCAAAAGTTATGAGCGTGCCAGATGGACTTGTTGCCATCAGAGCATCCATAGTGGGTGTATGAGCTGCCTCTATTGCACTAACCTGCGCGTCGTGATTGATCCCCCAACCATCCAAAATAACTAGAGCTGTACGTTTCATAAGTTTCTTTTTATACAATTTTTAATCCTATTTTATTGATAATCGGTTAATTATATATTTTTTATAAGTGTCTTAATACAAATTTAACCAAATATAGAAACTAAAATTACTAACTTTATCGTTACAAATGGGTAATCAATAATATGGTGTCTTCAATGTAAGGACGCCCAAAATTAATGGATAAAATAACAAAGTCATAAAAGTGAAAAAAATTATCACCTTAACTTTCATCTTCATATCAATTCTAGGATATGGTCAGCAGTCTGAAGCAGCTTTTTTTTCTGCTCTTAAAACGTCTGACATCACCACAATGGATGTTTATTTGCAACCTAACATAGACTTTTGTTTGTTTGAAGATCAGCAAGTAATGCCAAAAAAAGACGCTCTTGCTAAGTTGCGAACGTTTCTAACTAGCCATAAGATCATAAGTGTAGAAGTCATCCACAAAGGCGTATCCAAGGATAAAACTTCTCAATACAAGGTAGCAAAAGTGACCACTGCTAAAGAAACTTTCAGGGTATTTGTCTATGGAACTGGCGACATCAAAGCTAATTCTATTAAAGAAATCAGAATAGACAAGTTTTGATACTTCTCGGCTTTAATCTGGTTATGAGAGCACAGACATATCAATTAATTTTTGGCCGGCATCAATATGTAGGTTTT
>JANMMV010000625.1:0-3841 GCA_031373565.1 Saprospiraceae bacterium | reverse complement strand
ATAATTTCTTTTTTATTTTCGCTACAAGCAATCATAGTAATACCTAGTCCTGCGAGCATTAAGATGGATACAACTTTCATAATAAAATTTGATTTTTCTGAGCATAAAGGTAGATAATCAAAATGGATTTGACCCTTATTTAAATCTCAAAAATCAAGAAAAATTAGTGTTTGCTCTTGTGGTTTGCCATAGAGTTGAAATGGGTTTCACGGCAGTAATTATTAGCAAATCGCTTGAACAATACGTTTTTGTAATGATTGCCAGCATAATAGGACAGTATCATTTCAAAATTGTCAGTATCTGTATAGCCTTCTTCTACATTAATCTTGTTGAATTTCTCATCAAAAAAAGCTACCGCTGGAAATGACATATTACCCATCAAAATTTCAGCAGCGAACTCATGAAAGTCATATTTTCCTATACGTACAGTAGTAAATGCGTGATTACCAACTACTATTTTGTCATTGGAGAGTGCATTAATACGAAACGAGTAGTAGTTGTTGTTGATGAATTTGGAAGTTTGATCATTTCTAAAGGTAGATTCTTCCATGTAGCGGCACCACTTACAACCATCAAAGTAGAGGTAGACAATAAATTTCTTGTTGCCCTTTGAAATTTTTTCATTTACAACGTCCCAAGATTCCCATTTTATCTTATTCTGCGCTGATGCCGAAATCGACAATATTAAGAATAGTGAAATAAAATTAAATACTTTTCCCATGAGGATACTTAATACTTAGAAATACTGATTGATGCAAATGTAATAGATTACATTGAACAAAAGTTGTACCCGCTTAGACAAAAGCACTCTTTTAATAAAATTTTAACAGTTGATGATTTCTGAGATATGTAAGCAAGTATCTCGTACTTCTGGTCAAGAAAATAAGAATGAGAAGAAATAAAAATGGCGTTAAAATCTTAGTTTTGCCCTAAGACCAAAAGTTAAGAGACGATATTGAAGAAGGCGTAAACGAGTTGTTTTACGATATTGACGTCCGGTAGAACTTTGAGATCTGTAATTTTATTTTCAATAATGACAGCAGCAGAAACTGCCATATCAGTCGTAAGTTGATGCTGCAAAAATACGGTGCAAACCAGACTCAAAATCGTACAACCTATGATTACTCGTTTGATGAAGATATTGTATCTCATTATTTTACAATTGGTGATGTAAAGATAAAATAATTGGGGAGTTAAATTACACCTACAAAACGTTAAATAAATGATAAAAGTTACATGATGGTGTTATTATTTTGCTAAAATATTTCGGGGCTTATCATGAAACCATTGTTCAATGATCATAAAGGTTCAAATTTCTTAGTACTTTTGTCTTGTTTTGGAATGCTAAATTAAAATCTTAATATGAATTGTGGTGTATGTGGCACTGACCCAGTCGAAAATACTTTTGAAGTAAAAGATCATTCGATCACGAAAGAAATTTTTCACATTGGTACTTGCAAAAACTGTGGATTGATATATACTTATGATGCACCAGCTGAGAAAGATTGTGCCCGCTTTTATCAAAGCGAAGATTATGTATCGCATTCAAATACCAATAAAGGTATCATTTTTGGTCTTTACCATCGGGTGCGGAAGCATATGATAAGTCGCAAAGCTGAGTTGATAAGTAGATACCACACAAATGGAGCTTTGCTAGATATGGGCTGTGGCACCGGTTATTTTGCTGGTCATATGCAAAGTTTAGGTTATGATGTCACTGGAGTAGAGATCGATGATAATGCGCGACAATATGGGATAGAGCATTTCGGCATCAAAGCGACGACGCCCGTTGTACTTAAGTCCGGTACGTTGACACAATCTTTTAAAATAGTGACCTTGTGGCACGTACTTGAGCATTTGTACGAGCCAAGACAATACATGTCTCTCTTTCGCAAACACCTGACCGATGATGGTATTCTTGTCATAGCTGTTCCTAACCATAAAGCTAAAGATGCCAAGATTTTTGGTCATTATTGGGCAGCGTATGATGTACCACGTCATTTATGGCACTTTGATCCAAGCAGTATGGCTAAGCTAGCTAATGCAAGTGGTTTTGACATCGTGCACAAAGAACAGATGCCTTTCGATCCATTTTATAACAGTCTTCTAAGTGCGAAATATAATGGTGCTGTTATAGCGCCATTATCGGGTTTTTGGGCTGGACTTCGTGCCTACTTAGGTGGGCGTAGTGATGTTAATAAAGCGAGTTCGATTATCTACGTTATGAAAAAAGTATAATAGGGTGAGAATAGCAATAACAAATATTTTCATCATACTTCTATGGCCAATTATTGGTAATACGCAGTCAGAACTTAAAAGCTACGGCGCGTTTCCTACAGCAAAGCACCTAAAATGGCATCAGGTGGAACAGTATGTTTTAGTACATTTCACTCCGACTACATATCAAAACAAGGAGTGGGGTTATGGTGATGCTGATCCTTCGATCTTCAATCCTTCAGATTTTGATGCTGATGCAATCATTAAAGCTGTTAAAGATGGTGGTTTCAAAGGGTTAGTCTTGGTGGCAAAGCATCATGATGGATTTTGTTTATGGCCTACGTTGACAACTCCGTACAATATTTCCGGTAGCCCGTTTAGGGATGGTAAGGGCGATATGGTCAGAGAATTTGAACAAGCTTGTCGCAAAGCAGATATTAAGTTTGGACTCTATTGTTCGCCATGGGATCGTAATTATCCTGAGTATGGTAGAGCTGAATATGTCAAGGCATATCATCAACAGCTAACTGAATTATATACAAATTATGGTGAATTATTTATGACCTGGTTTGATGGTGCCAATGGTGGTGATGGATACTATGGAGGAGCGACTGAAAAACGTTCCATCGTAGCCGCTGAATATTATCAGTGGGATAAAATCTACGACCTTGTTGAGAAACTGCAGCCGACGGCTGTTAAATTTAGTGACGTCGGCGATGTAAGATGGGTAGGCAACGAACAAGGATTTGCAGCAGAGACCAGCTGGGCGACATTTACACCCATTTCTCCAGATGGGATTGTTGAGCCTTCACCTGGAGTGCTCGATTATGCAACTTCTCCGACAGGCACACGAGGTGGTGTAGCTTGGAGCCCTGCCGAATGCGATGTTCCGCTTAGACGTGGATGGTTTTATCATCCTGAGCAAGATGGGCAATCTAGAACAGCTGAGCAGATAAAAGACTTGTACTTTAAATCAGTAGGACGAGGTGCGGCTCTCGATCTTGGAATTTCACCAATGCCATCTGGTCGACTTCATCTAGATGACATCAGAATTATGAAAACTTTTGGTGAATGGCACAGAGCAACATTTGAAAACAATCTAGCTAAAAAAGCAAGAGTTAGTACAAGCCATAAACGTAAGGGGAAAAAGTATCAGGCAAAGCACATTAATGACGGAAAATCCACAACATTTTGGTCGGTTGAAGATGATGTACAAACGCCTAATATTACTTTACAATGGTCCAAGCCACAGACATTTGATATCATTTCGATCCAAGAATTTATCGCTTTGGGTCAACGCATCGAATCGCTGGAAGTACAAGCTTGGTTGGGCGGCACATGGGCAACGATAGGCGACGCTACAAGCATCGGAGTTAAGCGATTAATAAAACTTGAGAAACCCATCACAAGTAACCAACTGCGAATCAAAATTACCAATTCACCCGTTTGTCCGACGATAAGTGAAATCGGTGTGTTTTTGAGCAAATAATGCATGAAAAAAAATTATCCCGTTTTTGTCAATTGATTGAGTCTAGTTTGGTAAGATTGATAATAATTTCTCTGTAGTGACTCGTCCAGAAAAGAAGAAAAAGTAAGTTTTTTGACTGCTTCAGATTTCGAAACC
>JANMMV010000617.1:0-2095 GCA_031373565.1 Saprospiraceae bacterium | reverse complement strand
AAAGTCACAAGCTACAATATATCCGAATCCATCTTCAGGATCTTTTTGGATCGCGGCCATAGATAGGAGTGAATCCGTAGAGGTAAGTATACATAATATCCATGGTTGTTTGATTTCGGATGTTGATCTTCAGTGGGGCGGTGATACATGGGCACATGTAGTGCCAGACAAATCACTTTGTACTGGTGTATATTTTTGTCGAGTGCAACAAAAGGGGAAGGCGGAACAATGGTTAAAAATCCTAGTTTTGTAATTGTAATTATAAATGTAGTCTAGAATCTGACCTTAAAAATGCAATAAGTATTATGAAGTTGTTACCTTATTTAGCTTTTGTCTTCGTATTTTTTTCTACACTATTTACATCCTGCTCTACCTATAAGAAGGGTGTTATTAATAAAAGGATATATACATCATCAACGTCTTCAAAGCTGCCATATCAGCTATTTTATCCAAGCTATAAGGGAGATAACCGGTTACCATTGATCGTTTTTCTACATGGATCTGGTGAACGGGGCAATGATAATATCAAACAAGGTATTCACGTCGTTCCATATTTGATGTCAGATGAAGTGCAAAACGTTAATCCGTGTATCGTACTAGCGCCTCAATGCCCAGAAGGGGAAGATTGGTCTCCAGTGGATAGATCAACGTGGTCGCCTATATCAGATGCTGCGGCGACAGAGCCTATGAATAATCTAATTTCACTTATTAAAAAATTGAAAGAAAACAAGCAAGTCGATCCTAATCGAATTTATATCATTGGTCTATCAATGGGAGGATTTGGTACTTTTGATCTTTTAAGTCGAGAGCCACTCTTATTTGCCGCTGGAACACCGATATGCGGGGGTGGGGATCTAAAAGTAATTTCAAATTATGCTAGTGTGCCTCTTTGGATTTTCCATGGTGATAAAGATGAGGCAGTACCTGTAAAACGTTCGAGAGAAGCTTATGAAGCATTCAAATCAGTTGGAGGTACAGCCAAATACACTGAATATGTAAATGCAGGGCACGGTATCTGGGAAAATGCAGTTCGAGAATCTGGATATATAGATTGGTTATTTTCCCAATATCGTGGTAAGGGAATGCGGTAGTGGTTATAGGTATTTTTAGACCAAGAGCGCTTTTATCATAATTCTAAATGTAAAATCTGGTTGAAACTTCAATAATGATAGCAATAGTATGAAAGTAAGAAGCCCCAAAGCGGCCTTAGGATTTATTTTCTTAACGCTATTGATTGATGTTATTGGATTTGGAATCTTAATACCAGTTTTTCCAAGTATGCTATCCAAAATGCAGGGTGTTTCACTCAATGAAGCAGCTACTTATGGTGGTTTTCTAGCAGCCATTTTTGCCCTAGCTCAGTTCTTTTTTTCACCGATCATAGGCGGATTGAGTGATCAATATGGCAGGAGGCCAGTCTTGTTGACATCATTGGTAGTGTTTAGTGTGGACTATTTGATTATGGCATTTGCACCGACATATGGCTGGTTGGTATTTGGTAGATTTATTGCAGGTGTTGCAGGTGCAAGTTTTAGTACTGCAGCATCATACATCGCTGATATCAGTACAGATGATAACAGATCTAAGAATTTTGGGATGATCGGAGCCGCTTTTGGTTTGGGGTTTGTGATAGGTCCATTGCTAGGCGCCTTGTTAGTTAATTATGGGGTCAAAGTTCCATTTTATACAACAGCTGGATTAAGTTTTTTGAATCTGCTTTATGGATATTTTTTCTTACCAGAATCGTTAAAAGTAGAGAATAGGAGAACCTTTGATATCAAAAGAGCCTCGCCGTGGGGATCATTAAAGCAAATTTTTAAGTACAAAAACTTACAATGGTTGATATTGGCATATGTATTTCTTTATTTGGGGTCACATGCGGTACAGAGTACATGGAACTCTTTTACCATGTTCAGATTTGGTTGGGATGAAAAGATGGTTGGCTATTCTCTAGCTTTAGTTGGTGTCTTAGTAGCGATAGTACAAGCTGGCTTGGCTTCTAAAGTAGCAAAGGCTATAGGAGTGGGGCAAAGTGTTATCATAGGTTTTGCATTTTATTCTGTAGGCATGTTTTTGTTTGCGTTTGCTACTCAAA
>JANMMV010000595.1:0-1781 GCA_031373565.1 Saprospiraceae bacterium | reverse complement strand
TCGGGTAAAGGTATACCTTGAATTAAACTTTCTTTAAAAGTTGGCACTCCAGGATAGTACTCAGCAGCTGGAATACAGTTTTGATAACATAAATTACTGAGGGGATCATCACAGTTGCACTTGAAAACAAAGGGTCTGGATTTTCCTTTTTCGGTATACCAATATATTCCGACTAAAGTAGTCAGAACATCTCGATCATATTGAAAGACAAAAATCCTAACACAAGAGACAATACATGTTTTGTAAAAAGTCTTTGCATGATAAAAATTTTAAAATGGTTTGTTATTAAATAATCGTGAATACTTAGGGTGTAAAAGTAAGAAAACCTTCCAAAACAAAATGTCTTCCAGAAGTTATTTTCGCATTTTACCCATATTTTTTCGAAATTGTGGTTAATCTAATGTGAAATTTTTGAAAAATAAGAGAGAAAATAGCTCAATTGACTAGTTTTAACATCTCGTTTTCCAAATTTGTTCTGTCCAAAATGGCCACTCCAGGTTGTTCGCATACTTGACCGCCAGCAATATTCGATATGATAGCGATAGATTCTAGCGGCATTTTTTTACAATAGCAAAGACTAGCTACACTAATCACTGTATCGCCAGCACCACAAACATCAGCAATTACTCTAGGAGAAGTAGGTGCAATGCCTTTGATATTATTATCTTGATAGTAGATTCCTTTTTTCCCTAATGTCACAAAGGTAGTCTCATGGTCAAGTTTTTGCGTCAGTAAGGTATGGATGTCCACATTATCAATTGTAGACAAATTTAGAGCAGCCAATAGTTCTTTTTGATTAGGCTTAAAAAAAGTACAGCCGCTATAACTAAAAAAATTGTCGTATTTAGGATCAACAAAAGTGTCTATCTTATTGGTTTTGGCCACAGAAATGATATTTGAAATTAACAAATCTGTCAGCATCCCTTTATTATAATCTTGAAGAATGATGCCGTCGATTTTGGTATTTTGGATGATGTTCTTAATTTTAGTACAAATTGATTTTACTTGATCACCCAATAAATGATGTGTTGATTCCTCATCCATCCTCAATAGATGCTGATCCTGTACCATAACCCTAGATTTGACAGTCGTCTTTCGATCTGCTAATTGAAAGATATGGGTAAAATGAGATAATTGAAGCTTAGATAGCAAAGAGATCAAGGCATCAAAAGCTGCATCTTGCCCAGCTATGCTAATAAGAGATACTTGTGCTCCTAAAGCTTTGAGATTAGCACAAACATTAGCTGCACCACCGAGTCTATCTTCTTGATCTGATACATTGACAACGGGAACCGGTGCTTCTGGAGACATACGGTTAGTAGTACCATAGATGTACCTATCGACCATAATATCACCTATCACTAACATATGTAGGTCGCTAAAATCTGGTAACTGTAACTTTGATGTAGGTTCTGGCATTGATTATAAATCTAAGGCTTCCACAATGTACGCTGTGGCACCGCTGTTTTCGGAAAGATAAAGGTCTACCATTTTTTGGATATTGCTGTATATTTTGGGATCTAAGTCTATTTTTTTTATTGCTTTTGGCATTTCAAATATGTCTGTGATAACAATTCCAGTTCCTAGCTTAGCTAATGCAACAGCTTCATTAAATTTTTTATGTTTTGGACCATAAAATATTGGGAGCTTAAAAGCAGCAGGTTCCAATATGTTGTGGATACCTCGCTCGAATCCACCACCTATGTACGCGTACCTTCCATATGCATACAAGGCACTTAACAATCCTATCGTGTTTAGAACATAAACTTGGCACCCAGGTG
>JANMMV010000590.1:0-5532 GCA_031373565.1 Saprospiraceae bacterium | reverse complement strand
GCAGGAACGAGTACTTTGAAGCACAGATCAATTATTTTTGTTCCATTAGGAAGTGATTGAGGCGTACTAGGCGTAGGATTGGACCACACAAATCCTAGCTGACCTGTGGCCGTATTGTTTGTGTTGAAGCTCCATCCTTGCTCATTAAGTGCTCCTGTAGCAGGAACTTTGTGTTCTGTATATTGGAGTTCTGCGGTATTCCAAGTAAATGCACCTTGTCCAGATTGAACACCATTTAAGTTAGTCACAGTAAAAGGTACACAAACAGTAGCTCCCTGCGCGCCAGTGACCCCACCACCGGTGAAAGTTAGGTTATTAGGGTTTGCGCATACCGGATCTGGGCATGGATTTCCACCAGGCCCTGTTACACATTTGATTTTTACATTGCCTTTAACACTTGCAAATGGCACTGCGTCTAGATTACCGTTAGTAATCTCAATGACACGTGGTACGTTACTAGCAACAATATCTGAAGCGCTACATGCTGCCCCTGTTGCTTTCAAAACGATCGAGAAAAGTCTTGTACCGTTAGGCAAAGTCTTTCCATTTCCATCACCTGAAAACCAAGAGAAAGTTATTTGACCTTTTTTGACACCTACGCCATTCGGTCCAGAAACCGATTGCACATTGAGGCCAGGAAGGCCACCAGAAAAGTTAGTAGCGTTGACATATTCAAGTACGAGAGAGTCATAATTGATTGAAAACTGGACCCCTAGTATGTTTTGAAAACCACTAACATTTACGTCAATTGTCGCATTAGTGCCTATCTCAACGTCGGTAGCATTACCAAAAGTGACGGTAAACTGACTATACGCCTGCGAGATGAATAATATCATCAAGGTGGTAGTTACAATGAAAATTTTCCTCATGTGGAGAATGTTTTAAAATTATTATTTGGGTCAAAAATACATCAAAACTCTCTATTCTGTTGACTTATTACAAATTATTATTATAAATAATTCGTTCAAGCAGATGAGAATTGTGATATTAATGTACTATATATCAAAAAGCAAGCCAAACTAATGACTCAATATAATAAGGTGGGAAATGACAGTCGTGACAAAAGTAGTCTTTTTTCTTGATATTGTCTGATATTAAATTGCTTAGTGCGTATAATTTATTCGACTTTATTGGAAAAAGTGTGGCGCTTCCTTTTAGGCGCTACGAGCAGCGAAGCAAATATTTTTATGCAATTTGCTGTATACACAATCTCCTAGTATGGATGATTGCTCTATCGAAATGTCAGGTATATGCATTACAATCCAATAGAAAAATACATTTCTCTCATAGAGAATAGATACTTATGGAATCCGCTCAACGATTAATCTCCAAAAAGATAGGGACCTGCTAAAATCAAGAAAGTCCGTGTGATTGCTCACACGGACTTTTTGAATGCAAATTTTGTTTATAAAAACAATATTACTTACCGTAGGTAGATCATCTTTTTAGTAGATTTGAACCCTTGGCTTTCAAGCTCGTAGAATAATACACCTGTTGTGTTTAAATCTTCTGCTTTGATCACGATTTCACTTTGACCTTTAGGGAAGGTATTTGAGATGCGACGGATCACTTTTCCAGTCAAATCATAGATATTGATTGTAGCTTCACCTGCCGTAGGTAGTGTAAATGCTATCGTTGTCTTATCTGTGAATGGGTTAGGATTGTTCTGACCCAATGCGAAGACTTCTTTAGCTCTACCACTGAATGACATGTTAAGATTCAATATTTCTAAGTTTTGTGTGTATGCTTCTGATGGTGTTACATCTGATGTGATATTCATCACTTGAGATAATTGTTGATTCGTAGTTGCTTTGAAAACGATAGTGAATAAGATCTCTTTCTTGTCAAAAGACTGTCCTTTGACTTCATTCCAGCTAAATCCTACCTTTCCGTTTGCTGCGTGCTTTGTATTGAAATTATCACCACTTACTTTTAAAGCGCCAGGCAATACGTTTTTCAATTCCATGGCTGTGGCATCAAAAGTCACTGATCCTTGGGCACCTGCTATCTGAGCAAAATTATCTGAAGTTATATTAACAATTACTTCATCTCCCTTTGCAAAATTGATATCATCTGCTTTGAATGTAAGCGATTTTTTTGTTCTATTGTCAACGATTCCATTTGCGTTTACTGTTGCCGAGCTATTGATATCACCCACTTTGACAGCGGTGAAGTGATTGTCAGCATTAGTTGCAGCAAAATCATTTAGTGTGATCGTTTCTCCAGCATTCCACGGATTTGTAATATCAGTAAACACTGTCTTTTTGTCAATAAATCTCCAAGACTTGTTGTTTGGCAATTTCTCATAGATACCTAAAATCAACTTACGTAATTCTACTAAGTCACTTGCTGTGATCTTATTGTCTTTGTTTACATCTCCTGCAAGATACTTGTTTGGAGAATCAAATTTATTGATGTTCAATACATGTCTTTGTATTAGTAC
Organism: Saprospiraceae bacterium; assembly: GCA_031373565.1. Lineage (GTDB taxonomy): Bacteria > Bacteroidota > Bacteroidia > Chitinophagales > Saprospiraceae > OLB9. The sequence goes on along the minus strand of JANMMV010000590.1, from coordinate 3,089 downwards.
TAGGTCAAGCGTTGAGACACCATTAAGGTAATCATCTTCTTTTGAAGGTACTACTGCATAGTCTGAACCATTTGTCATACCGAAGAACTCGAAGCTACCCTGTGTGTTTGTCACCGCAAGTTTAGACTCGTTGTTGTTGATATTTCTCAATGTTACGTGTACATCTTTGATCATCTCTGTCTGCGATCTGCTGATACTACCAGCGATACGCGAACCTGTACATGCACCTTCGTTTGCTTGAATGTCAATGGTCACTGTACAGAAATCTGTATTCCAAGATTGATCCCATACTGATACGTTGATATCTTTTGGTCCATCTTTAGCATCATCACAATCAAAGTACATACCTGATGTACATGTTGATGGCAGCCACTTTTGAGCCAATCCTGCTTGGTATTCTGCTTCCGTTGCGTTTGAGCCATTTCCTTTGAAGAAATGAACTTGGTTTAATTTAGATCTCACTGGAGACATACCGTTGAATGTAAAATACAATTTACAAGGTGCAGTCGGTGTCAGAGGGAAGCTACAATTGTCGGTAGATCCTTTGTCATAGTCTGCTGCCCACAACTCTACAAATCCTTGAACTGGCATTACTACCGTAGTCAATGAACCTAAACAGTATGGTGTCGGTTTTTTATCATCTCTAACGATGAATGTATATTCTTTTACAGTTTGATTACCACACTGGTCTTCAACCGTCCAAGTTACTTTGTGTGTTCCTACAGGATAAGCTCCTGATGCATCATTTGTATTGCCACGAAGTGCATTATTATTGCTACTAGCCAATGGCGTATTGATAATGTTACCATCATTGAATAAATCTACTAGGTATGTCCACTTTAATGAAGCCGTAGCTGCTGGAGAACAATCTGTCGCATTCTCAACCAACTCTATCGAACCGCCACAGTTAGGACCTGTAACATTAAATGTTCTATTAGGGTTTTGTGATGTGATGATAACTGGATCAGTCTCGTCACTCACTTTGATAACCTGCGTGTATGTCCACATGTTTACACCTAGTGTAGGTACGGTCGGATATACTTGTCCTTGTGGATTGCGATTTGGAGCGAATTTACACCAATCGATTACTGTCCACTTACGTAAGATTTTGTAACATACATCTTCTACAAAGTTGAATACTTGATCCTCATACGTGTAAGCTACTTGGCTACAATCAGTCTCCCCTAACTCTGGCAAACCAGTTTTGGAAGGATCTGTATCAGCGCCTAAGCAACCAGGAATGGCGGCTTTAGGTCCTAAGTTTTTCCAAATGACCGGATTTGTACTTTCTAATACGGGTCCATTATACGGTCTTGTGTTACGTATAGTTATCGTTTGTGTACAAGATGCTCTATCCACAGCTGCGTTTGCTGGTGTAGATGGTGTAGCATATACAGTAAACGTACGTCTTATTGTACCTTGTCCGCAGTTATCTATATTAGTTACATTTACCCAACTCATAGTAGCATTAGGACAGTTATCAGTATAGTAAGGTCTACTTATAGGTGTACTTGACAAAACTGGTATACCGAATTCTATTCCTTGCAATGCGATCACAGTCGCAGAAGTGTCAGCTCCACAATCAATCGTGATGTCTCTAGGGCAAGTGATGATCGGTGGTGTTTTATCTTCTACTTTGATGATGACCATACAAGTATTGAAGTTGTCTCTACGACCGGCTACCAATAGATCATTGAATTTACCATCACCGTTAGCGTCATCCCAAACTTTCAATATTACTTGTAAGTGTCCTCTATCGAGCGCATTGATCACTCCATCTCTATTAGCATCTACAACTTGTCTTGTTAAGTCATCACAGCAGAAGTCTACGAATGGACCGAAGACATTAGCACTTTGGCCACAGCCTGCTTGCATTCTCGCTACTTCAAATCCTACGTCAGAACAATTGTCATGACTGCCATCATCAAATGTTTTTGCAAATACACGACCTACTCCGTTTGTTGATAAAGTCACTACTGTGAATTCGTCACAAACCGCTACCGGTGGCGTACGATCGATAACTCTAATCTCTGTAAATGCATCAGTAACATTACCACACGCATCTTTGACACTATACTTAATCCACGAACATCCCATAGGTAGATTCGTTAATTGCCATCTACCTCTGTTAGGACCTGAAGTTAATAATGTAGATCTTGTCTCACCTCTTACAAAGAAGTAAGGACCTCCTGCCGGTGGCGCATTACCATTGCCATCAGCTAATGCAAACTGTACTGTATATTCTAATTCTGATGTATCACAGTCATACAATATATTTGGTATCTCTGCTAACCAAGTACCAGTACAGCTATAAGGATCTGCTGATATAATAGCAGAAACTGTGAAATTTGCTTGGCAAGGCGCGATAGTAACATCTGCCTCAGTTGGTATTGATACAATAGGACCTTTGTCATCTACAACTTTGATAATCTGATACTTAGTAGCAATAGCGCCGGTACACCACTCGATGATAGTCCATTGTCTCAATACTTTGAAACCATTATCACAAATAGGAACTTCTGTATCAGAATAAGTTACGTTTATCTTGCAAAGCGTGTTACCTATGGAAAGTGGAGAGTATATTGTATCGATGCGCGCATCTAACATTCCAGATCCACCATCACAAGAAGTACGCCAAGGACCATCAGCTAGGTCGTAGCCGATTTTAGCATTGGCAGCACAACCAGGAACTGTCGCTGTACCCACTGGAGTAGGGCTAACCATATAACCAAGAACAAAGTTAGTAATGTTCAAAGCATTTGGTACAAAAGGAGCACCAGATTCATTAGGATCAGGATATCCATCACCATCTAAGTCCCAGCTACCTTGGTTAGTCAATACTATACCATTTGCATTTGTTACGTAAGATGTAGTATATCTTCTTGTCAAAGGATTCCAGTTTCTACCACCCCAAGGCCAGCTACCGTCACATGAGAAGTGAGGTCTGTTGCCTGGAGAGCCATCATAACTTTTTGGAAACTTAATGTCTGCTAATGTAATACGTACATAATCGATCGTATCACAACATACAGGTGACACGTTGTTTGACAAATCAGAAGCTTGGTAGCAAATGATACGTCTTGCTCTCA
>JANMMV010000258.1:0-9685 GCA_031373565.1 Saprospiraceae bacterium | reverse complement strand
GGTTTAGGTACGTCCAGTACAAATACGAATACAATGGTACCTACTGCGGTGGGTGCTTATACGATAAGTGTAACAGCGAGTGCTGGCGGATGTACATCATTCCCAGCTATAACAATTATATCTGCGGCTGAAACGCCACGTACTCCTCTTCAGTCTGATGTTACTTCAGTAAATCCTACTGCTTGTGCAACAGCAACAGGGTCAATCGCCATCGCAGGATTTACACCAAGTACTTCCTATAGTGTCACCTACACAAAGAATGGAACTAATCAAACGGCAAACGTTATTTCAAACGCTTCAGGCGTTATTACTATAACTAGTTTAACGTCAGGAGTCTACACTAATTTTATATTTAGGAATACGGCAAATTGCTCATCAGGCACTTCTTTGGTCTCGGTTACGCTCAGTGATCCGTCAGCACCAGCTGCTCCGTCTTCTCTTGTGGCTTCACCTAATCCAAGTTGTTTAGGTACCACTGTGAATCTTAGTGTTACAAATACAGTTGGTTCTGTGTATACATGGACGGTTTCTCCAGCAGGAGCCGGCATGGGAATAAGCACGACCAATACAAATGTCATGAACCCAACAGTAAGTGGATTTTTTACAATCAATGTAACTCAGACAATAGGAGGATGTACTTCTCCTCCCGCTTCGGTTGGTGTGTCTGTCAATCCGTCACCGCCGACACCTACTGCTATCACAGCTGTAGGTACTAGTCCGACTACTTGTGCAGGAACAAATGGTTTTATTTCATTAAGTGGTTATACTCCATCGACTTCATTTACCGTGACTTATTTATTGGGAGCTAATAGTGTAACATTTAGTAGTACATCGAATGCTTCTGGAGTTATCATTATTCCTAATCTAATCAGCGGAAGTTACTCCAATTTTAGAGTAACAAATATATCAGGTTGCGCTTCTGGGATTTTTGCTGGTCCGGTACTACTTACGGATCCAAACGCACCTTCACCTCCTGCAAATATTACCGCAACGCCAAATCCTTCATGTTTAGGGCAAGCAGTTGCACTGAATGTAACGAATAACGTTGGTGCTGTATATGTCTGGACAGCTAGCTCGCCAAATGCAGGTTTAGGAAGTTCGTCTACAAATAGTAATACTATGACGGCAATTGTTGCTGCAGTTTATACAATCTCAGTGACCCAAAATGTAGCTGGGTGTATTTCAGCGCCAGCGACAGTACTAGTAAATGTTCGAGTGGTTCCACCAACACCTACAGCCGGCACCGTCAATGGCGTAAATCCGACTACATGTGGCGGTACTAACGGAACTATATCCATTTCAGGTTTACTTGGACTAACCACATATACTGTTAAATATAGTAAAAATGGCGTGGCAACCACGGCCAGTTTAGCCTCGACAGCAGGCGGCGTAATTTCAATTGTTAATCTTACCGCCGGTACATATTCAGCAATATCCTTGGTAGCTAGTACTGGATGTGAATCTGGGGTTTTTGCCGGGCCTATATCTTTAATTGATCCAGGATCACCAGCGCCTCCATCAAATCTGACAGCAAATCCAAATCCTGCTTGTGCTGGTACTTTAGTTAATCTCTCGGTTACAAACACGCCTGGTTCAACCTATACTTGGTCTGCTTCATTGGCTGCTGCTGGATTAGCTACATCCACTACTAATACGAATACAATGACAAGTAGCACTGCGGGTTCATATGTAATAAGTGTAACTCAAACTGCGGGAGGTTGTATATCAATTCCTGCAACTATTACGGTTAATGTAAATTCAGTGCCTGCTACGCCTACGAATATTACATCGATAAACCCAAGCGCCTGCGGTGGTACAAATGGATCAATCACTATCTCCGGCTATGTGGCAAATACAACTTACACTATAGCTTATACGAAGAATGGTAATCCTGTAAACCTTACTGTTGTGTCTAATGGAAGTGGGTCTATGATCATTCCTAGTCTTACGGCAGGTAATTACAGTGGCTTTAGAATCACTAATACTAGCAATTGCTCATCGGGAACTTCAACGTCTACAATTAATTTGTCAGATCCGAACTCTCCGCCAGCACCAGCAAACTTGACGGCAGTTCCGAATCCAACATGTCTAGGCCAAACAGTAAACTTGACTGTGACAAATAATCCTGGTGCCATCTATACATGGAGTGCAAATAGTCCTTCGGCAGGTTTGGTAACGGCATCTACAAATTCGACTTCGATGTTGGCAACTGCCTTTGGAACATATACCATTAGTGTTTTCCAAAATGTTGCAGGATGTATATCAGCGGCGTCAACAGTCAGTGTCGTCATAAACGCACTACCAGCAACACCTGATTCAGGTTCGCTTACACCTACAAACCCTACTTGTGATAATGCGGATGGTAGCATTGTGTTATCTAACCTGGCTCCAAACCAAGTGTTTACGATCAACTATACAAGAAATGGAGTTGCTCTCTCTTCGACCTTAACAGCTACGGCTGGTGGAAACGCCACTTTGACAAATCTAGATGCAGGTTCTTATGCTGGGTTTAGGGTTACCAATGCTGCAGGGTGTTCATCTGGCACATTTAATGGCCCTATTACACTTACGTCTCCGGGATTACCACCTGCGCCAAGTGGGGTGGTTACGACGCCAGACTTCATATGTTTGAGAAGCGTTGTCAATGTTTCTGTTACTAATACAATAAATGCTACTTATAATTGGGCAGCTTCTTCTGCTAATGCAGGCTTGGGAACAAATACAACAAATACAAACTGGTTGATGGCATCTCAAGCTGGCATTTATTCGATCAGTGTTACCCAAACAATCAACGGTTGTACTTCGCCGGCTACAGTTTTCGCCATTGAGGTAAGAGGAGATTGTTATAATCCTGATTTTGATGTAACGTGGACGGGAGTAACAGCTGAAGGCAATGTTAAAACAAACGATGGTAATGCGTCAAGTACATATGGTACGGCATCTGCTAGGCCTGGAAACCCTTCATCTTGCTTGCCAATTGTAGCTTCAAATGGTACTTATACTTTTACTTGCACAACAACGGGCCAGTACAGATTTAATGTGCCAGCGTGTATAAATAGTTTGCCATCAAGTTGCGAGAATGTAGTTTTACAAATTACCGTTCTTGATTTTGTACCTAACAATCCACCGGTCGCTAACCACGATTACATGAGGACTAAATCTAATACGCCTATTGTCATCAATGCAAAGGCGAATGATAGATGTGAGTCTTATCCTAATTGTAATCTTGATAATATAACCATTGTCACCAATCCAATTAATGGTACTTACAATGTCGCAACTGGCTTATACTCGCCAAGCACTGGATTTATTGGAAAAGATTCAATTAAGTATCGGGTATGTCAAACGCCAGTAGTTACGCCGACAAATTGTTCGGAAGCATGGATATTTATCTACGTTATCGGAGCAGGAAATGTAAACATAACAAATAATATGGATGACTTCGGACAAACCCCATTCAATACGACGCTTAATGTAAATGCCAGTAATGGATTGAAGGCAAATGATCGCGACCCTGAAGCAAACACTCAAAACATTACACCTTTGACACAAAATATTGTAGGGAAAGGTAATGTTACAATAAATGCTGATGGCAGTTACACTTTTGTTCCAACAACTGGTTATTCAGGACCTGTATTTATCCCATATGAGATATGTGATCAAGGCAATCCTACAGCATGCGATAAAGCTACGCTACATCTTTTGGTCGAAAGGTTCAATGCAGTGGGATCAATCGGTAATTTTGTATGGCATGATATTAATGGTAATGGTACACAAGATATTAATGAGCCTGGTGTTGGTAATGTCAAAGTCTTCTTGTTTGATGAAGTTCAAAATCTAGTGGCTATGACTACTACTACTATTTCTGGCTTATACCAATTTGATAATGTGCCTGCTGGTAGGTATTATCTTAAATTCCAACCACCTGCTGAATTTAGCTTTATCAACTACGGCCAAGGAGGCGATCGAGCAAAAGATAGTGACGTGACTAATCAGTATGGTTCAGGAACGACTAGCTTTATAAATATTTTACCGGGTCAGCAAGATTTTACTCAAGATGCAGGTATTTACATTTGTTCGAAAGTAGGCGATAGAGTTTGGTATGATACAGACAAAGATGATGTTTGGGACCAAAATGAAAATGGAATTAACTCATTAGAAGTTAGTATTTGGAGGAAGTATGGATCTGGATGGGCTATTTATAGTTCTGCTTTTACCACTATTAAGCCAGGTACACCTTCTGATGATGGATGGTTCCAATTCTGCGTACCGCCAGGAGAGTATTATATCTCATTCGATATTCCTCCTATTCAACTTGTAGCTGCTTTACCTAATCGCGGAGGAAATCCGATGATTGACAGTGATATTACTGGTACATTTGGAACAGGTACAACTCGATCATTTATTTTATTGTCAGGACAAAGTAAACTTGATATTGGTGCGGGCTATTATCCTATGGCGACAACAGGTAATTTAGTTTGGAGAGATATCAATATCAACGGAATACAAGATAGTGGAGAGCCTCCTGTGGCTAATGTAAATGTTCAAGTATTTGATGCTGTTACACATGAAAAATTGGGCGAATCCAAAACAAATTCTTCTGGGGTTTATTCAGTTGAATACCTACAAAAGAAAGATGTTTACTTAAAATTCGACGTACCAAATGGTTTTGCAGCTACAGTTCCACTGGCAACCATAGACGAGAAAGATAGTGATGTTGACAATAGCAATGGTACAAATACAACACGCCGTATTTCGCTTGTTGCGGGTAAGGCTCACAACAACATTGACTTAGGTTTGATGTTTGCGCCGCTTCCTGTAAACTGGCAATATCTCAACGCAAAACGCATAAAATCTTTACATAAAGTAGCTTGGGGAACAGCACAAGAGCAAAACACTAGCTATTTTGAAGTTGAACGTAAAATCAATAATCAAGGAGATTTTGTAGTGGTAAGTTCAAAGATAAAAGCAGCAGGAACTAGCGTTTCGTTATCTGAATATACATGGGATGATACTGATACGAAAAAAGTCGGAATTTATTATTATCGTTTACGACAAGTGGACCTTGATGGCAAAGTTACGCAAAGCGAAGTGGTTTCAGTTTTGAACAAGGGGGATGTAACGATCGAATTGTATCCTAGCCCTGCGGTTACTGAATCTTTTGTTAGACTTAATCTAGTCGATTTCAGCAAAGTGCAAGTTGAGTTATATGACGGATTAGGAAAATTAATTGCTGTCACTCATTCATCAAAAATTTTGGAAGCTGGTGAACATATATTACCTATAAATTTAGCTTCACTACCTAATGGTGTTTATGTGGTTTATATCAATGTTGATGGTGAAATCAAAAAGTTAAAACTAGTCAAAGTTGATTAAGTAAGCTTATTTCATACTATCCTTTAATAACAAGGGAGCAGAGTGTTAATTCATTTTTGCTCCCTTTTTTTATTTTGGTATAATGGCAAACTTGCAATGCTTTACAAATAAAAGGCTGATGCCCTTTTATTCTGGGTTGAATAAAGATCGAGTAGCTATTCTGTAAGATATTCGACATTTGTGCGCTTCAGCAGCGCAAATATGAGCTTGATGGCAAGGACATATCAAAATAAATAATTGTATAATACGTTGAAAACGAATAGTTTTTAAGTTTTTTGTATAAAAACATACATTTTTATTACAAATATCTTCCACGCTGTAAGGGAACGCTTGTTCTAATAGTGTCTTACTTGTGTACGCAAACTCATATAAGCGACAGAATTGGTAATTTATTTACTTTTTTCAAGATTTGATAGCCAAGGTACCAAAAAATCTGATTGTTTAACCAGCAATCAAGAAAATGATTAACCACTTTTTTTAAATGCAAACTTGTTATGGGCTTTAATTTTAGATCTTTGTTTATTAGCATTTTGATGCTGTTTTGTTTACAAAACATGTCTTCGCAGGTAACAAGTATTAAGCTGCAGGTAAAGTATGACACAACAGTTTGTAGGTATGCCACATGGCTTCATATAGTCTCAGGAAGCGCATCCAATCCAATTGACAGAGCTCAGTTCAATGCACAAATTACGTATGTAATCCCAGGAACTGATTCGTTAGAATTAGTCACTGATTATCAACCCAAATCAAATGCAGGAAACCCATTGGACTGGAATATAGCATCTACACGATTTAGACCAGGTGCGCAACCTAACTCCAATTTCTATTCTATCACACCAAAGTTAAACCCAGTCTCTAAATACGATGTGTTAAGTACTGGAGATTCCGTTAAACTATTTGATTTTATTGTTTTTGATAAGCTAACAGGCGATCAAAAGTCGCCTGTTAAATGCGGGAATGCAGTTAGATTATGGAGAAACTGGTTGGAGTCGGGTTATTTACCGGGAGCAGATGATCCTAATCCCGATCCGCTGCCGGGTGATCCTAATATGGAGGGAGGTAATTTCAACAATGGTTTTACAATAGGTAGTTTAGGACAATTGTATGTTGGAAATATACAAGCTCAGACACCACCTAAACCGGAGACTGTAGTTAACTTGGTGTGTGCTGCTGGTATAAAGATAGAACTTGAAAGTGTTCAAACTTCAGCCTGTCAAGCTCCTCTTCAATATGAGTGGTCTGGTCCAAATGGTTTTAGTTCGACGGATCGGGATGTTATCGTCTTTCCATCAACAGCAGTAAATAATGGAACATATAAATTAACAATAACTGATGCGCTAGGATGTACATCAGAAACAGTGGTTAATGCGTCAGGAAGAGCGGATGCAGGTCCTGATCAATCATTGTGTGGCTCTAGTACGACGACACTTAATGGTGCTGGACCAGTAGGTTCTACATGGCAAGCGATCGCTAGCAACAACCCTGGTGCGACCATCTCTAATCCAAATATCGCAAATCCAACCATTACCTTTGCCGCTGGTGCTCTAGGTAATTTTGCATTTGCGTATGGTACAGCCATCTGTAAAGACACGCTATTCATTGAGCGTAAATCACAACCTAATATCACTTTTAGTGGAAACAACAAATTTTGCCCAGGTGGATCAACGGTAATAACAGCAAACGGAGGTGCTGATTATATATGGCAGCATTCTTCTGAGACTACGGCAGCGGTGACTATTTCAGCTGCAGGTACTTACAGAGTGACTGTGAGCGATAGCCCTACTTGTACAGCAACGGCAACCATTAATGTATCATTATATACTTCACCTACAGCAGTAATCAGCGGAACACCTCAGTTTTGCAAAGGCAAATCTACAGTGCTAAATGCTTCGGGCGGCGTTTCATATTTATGGTCACCAGGCAACGCTACGACAGCAAGTTTAAATGTTACCACTGGTGACTCATATGCTGTAACGATAACGGATATCAATGGTTGTACCGATTCAGAATCAAGAAATGTGATAGAAAATGTTCTTCCCACAGCACAGATTAATGGGAATCTCCAATTCTGCGCAGGTAGTAACACTACATTGAGTGGATCTGGTGGAATATCGTATCAATGGGCACCAAGTGGCTTAAATACGCCATCTATAATTGTTTCTACGGCAGGACCAGTGACCGTTACTGTTACAGATATCAACGGATGTACAAACACCGAAACAGAAACAATTATAAGAAATACGCTGCCAACAGCAGTTATCAGTGGTTCACTAAAGTTTTGCCAAGGAAACTCAACGCTATTAACAGCTAGTGGTGGCAATTCTTATCAATGGTTATCAGGTGAAAATACACCAGGTATCATTGTAAACAATGGAGTAACGGTTATTGTGACTGTAACTGATGCAAACGGGTGTACCGATTCAGAGTCTAAAAACATCACAGTAGATCCACTGCCAACGGCAGTAATAAGCGGAAATTTAGCATTCTGTGATGGAAGCTCAACTTTGCTTTTAGCCCAAGGTGGTATTTCTTACAGATGGTCTCCAAACAACGAGACTACGCCTACCATCACCGTAAGTAATTCAGCCTCAATTGTTTTAACCGTAACTGATGCAAATGGATGTACCGATACTGATACAAAAGCAATCCTTGAGCGCGCAAATCCTACTGCCGTTATTTCTGGTAGTTTGAATTATTGTGAAGGTAGTTCAGCTACTTTAACTGGAAGCGGCGGGCCTTTTATGTCTTGGTCTACCTCTGAATCTACCGCTACAATTAGCGCACTCGCAGGAACAATTATTTTAACTGTTTCAGATATTAACGGTTGTACAGACACAGAGACTAAAGTTGTTGTTCAATATCCGAGTCCTACGGCAAGTATCACTGGTAATAATTCTTATTGTGCAGGTGGGAAGACAACTTTGACAGCTACAGGTGGTTTAACTTACCTTTGGTCAAGAGGTAGTATAACAACCAGCACTATAGATATAACGAGTCCAGGTATAGTAACAGTTACTGTTACTAATGCAAATGGCTGTACCAATAGTCAATCAATGTCTGTAAGCCAAAATTCTTTACCAATAGCTAATATTTTAGGTAACACATCTTTTTGTGGTACAGGTAAAACAACACTCACAGCTGCTGGTGGTAGCACTTATGTATGGTCACCAAGTAATCAAACTTCACAATCTATTGATGTATTTTCATCTGGTTTGGTCACTTTGACAGTCACTGATATAAGTGGCTGTACTGATACAGATACCAAAAATATATCTCAATTTGCCAATCCGACAGCTGTTATTACAGGAAATGATAATTTTTGTCAGGGTTCAAAAACTACTTTAACGGCCTCAGGTGGTAGTTCATATTTATGGTCACAGGGCAATGCTACGACGGCTACAATTGACGTAAACACGGCAAGTTCAATTTTTTTAACAGTGACAGATGCCAATGGATGTAGTGATATTGATGCCAAAACTATAACTTTATTTAGTAGTCCAACTGCGACTATAAGTGGTAATGCTTCTTTCTGTCAGGGATTGAAGACAACATTAACGGCAGCAGGTGGTAATACGTATTCATGGACTGGTGGCTTAACAACGCAATCCATTGACGTTACATCAGCGGGAGTAATATTTGTTACAGTTACTGATGCTAATGGTTGTACAGATGCTGAAAGTAAAACTATCATTCAAAATGCTTCTCCTGCAGCTTCAATAACAGGAGATCTTGATTTTTGTCAAGGAAGTAAAACGACGGTAACGGCTATCGGTGGAACGTCTTATGTGTGGTCACAAGGCGGAGCGACTACCGCGTCGATCGATGTGCCAGTTATTGGAGCTATTTCTGTTACGGTTACAGATGCCAATGGATGTACCAATTCTGATTCAAAAACAATCATTGAAAATAGTAATCCAACTGCAGTTTTAGTTGGAGACCTTGATTTTTGTCAAGGTAGTAAAACAACATTAACTGCTTCAGGAGCTTCAAATTATGCATGGTCTACGGGAACAGCAACGACGGCTAGTATTGATGTTAATGCGGCTGGTCCAATTACCGTAACAGTTACTGATGCTAATGGTTGCACTGATTCAGAAACCAAAGTTATTGTACAGTATAACAACCCAACTGCTGATATTACGGGTGCGACGGCATTCTGTGCAGGAACTCAGGTTACATTGCAAGCTACAGGTGGTCAGAGCTACCTATGGTCAGTAAATGGTAGTGCAACAACTTCGGCAGTTACGATTAGTACGGGAGGAACAGTTACCGTTACAGTAACGGACAGTAATGGTTGTACTGATTCTGA
>JANMMV010000533.1:0-17070 GCA_031373565.1 Saprospiraceae bacterium | reverse complement strand
CGAAATTTTCGCGAGAGTCGGAGATGGGGAAGTTTTCTTGAAATACTTTAAAAAGTCCTTCGTTACCTCTGTTCTCGGGAGTTGTTTCTAATTGAAAAAATTCTTGGAAAGATTTCAATTGGATCTCTAGGAGGTCAGGGTACTGATTTGCTAATTTAATCTTGCCGAAGTTGACTCTTGAATTTCCGGCTGCGTTTGCTACTCCGTTTGATGTCATACTTTTGTTATTATGTTTAGCGTAATTTTTTAAAAAGAACACTGTTTTCGGAAATGTCCAATAAAAAAGGTTTTTTAATGACAATAGGCTTAACCAACTTGTAGTCGGTTAAGCCAGATGTCAATATTTTTCAGACTTAATTTCTGACGTTAAGTCTATTTAAACGGATTCAATTACTTGAATTCAACAGATGCACCTGCACCTTCTAAAGCAGCCTTGATAGACTCAGCTTCAGCTTTAGACGCGCCACCTTTCAATAAAGAAGGAGCTGCATCGACGATATCTTTAGCCTCTTTCAATCCAAGGTTAAGGATCGTTTTAACTTCTTTTACTACTGCTAGTTTGTTAGCACCAGATGAAGTCAAATGTACATCGAATTCAGTTTTTTCAGCTGGGGCGTCTCCACCACCAGCAGCTGGAGCAGCAGCAACTGCAACTGCAGCGGCAGCAGGCTCGATACCGTACTCGTCTTTTAATATTTGAGCTAACTCACTTACTTCTTTAACAGTTAAGTTTACTAATTGCTCTGCGAATGCTTTTAAATCTGCCATGATATTTTAATTAAAATGATTTTAAAATTATAAAAAAAAAATTGCGTTAATGGTTGGAAGCTAATAACGTAACATTTTATAAAAGGGCCATCTTACATGATGTGCCCAAAAAAATTCTTATCTATTCTCCAATGTCTTGAGTATTCCCGCGATTGTAGATGCACCTGATTTAAGGGCACTAACCACATTCTGAGCAGGAGACTGTAACATGAAGATAACATCGCCAATAAGCTCATTCTTCGTTTTGAGCTTAGACAATATTTCTAATTGATCATCACCAAAGAAAATGTCTGAATCGATATAAGCAGCTTTAAGAGCTGGCTTATCACCCTTACCTCTAAATTCTTTGATTACTGTAGCTGGCAACTTGCCATCGCTTGAAAACAAGACTGTTGATTGTCCCTTAAAAGCACCAAAAATAGCTTCAAAATTACGGCTTGATTCTTGACCTTCCATTGCTTTGATAGCTAATGAATTCTTAACGGTTTTTACCTCAATACCTTTATCGAAGCAAGTTCGACGCAAAGCATTGATTTTTTCAACGGTCATTGAAGATGCATCTGTAACATAAAAGAACTGTGCATTTTCAAATTTACCTTTCAACTCTTCGATTAATAAACCTTTATCTGTACGTGTCATGATTACTTTATTTTAATGGTTTATTTAAAAGATTTAGTGTCTAAACTTATACCTGGACTCATTGTGCTAGCCATGCTAACTCCCTTCATGTAGATACCTTTTGCTGTGGACGGCTTCATTTTTTCAAGTGTATGAATAAGCTCGATCGCATTTTCAGTCAACTTTTCAGCTGAGAAAGATACTCTTCCGATAGGTGAATGAATAATACCGTACTTGTCAACACGGAAAGAAATTTTACCTGCTTTAACCTCTTCAACTGCGGCACCTACATTTATTGTAACTGTTCCTGTTTTAGGGTTAGGCATCAAACCTCTTGGTCCTAGGATACGACCAATCTGACCCACTTTTGCCATCACTGAAGGCATCGCTATGATCACATCAATATCTGTCCATCCTTGACCGATTTTAGTAATATACTCATCCAAACCAACATGATCTGCACCTGCTGCTTTAGCTTCCGCTTCCTTGTCTGGTGTACATAGTACGAGTACTCTTTTAACTTTACCTGTACCATGTGGAAGTGATACAGTGCCCCTGATCGCTTGATCTGCTTTACGTGGATCTACACCCAATCGTATGTGCAAATCAACAGAAGCGTCAAATTTGGTGGTGCTCACCTCTTTGACTAGACCTGCAGCGTCACGAAGTGTGTACAACTTAGTTGGGTCCACTTTGGCATTTGCTACTTGTCTTTTTTTGCTGACTTTTGCCATTGTTATGAAATTTTAAGGTACAATCGTCACTTATCTAGTAAATGACTCCCTTACCGGTTAAAAATAATTAATTCTCTTCTACTACAGCTACTTTATCACCCCATGGTGGCGTTCCTGACACTGTTATTCCCATACTACGGGCAGTACCAGCAACCATTCTCATGGCTGATTCAACTGTAAAAGCATTCAAATCTTTCATTTTGCTTTCTGCGATCTCTTTTACTTGATCCCAAGAAACAGAACCAACCTTGTTACGGTTAGGCTGAGATGAACCACTTTTTAATTTTGTAATCTCCATAAGCTGTATAGCTGCTGGAGGTGTTTTGATAACGAAATCAAAAGATTTGTCCTTGTAAACAGTGATAACTACTGGTAATATCTTCCCTTGTTGATCCTGCGTTTCAGCATTAAATCTTTTACAGAACTCCATTATGTTCAAGCCCTTAGAACCTAGCGCTGGACCTACTGGTGGTGCTGGGTTGGCTTGTCCTCCTTTTACTTGGAGTTTTACATACGTTGTAATTTCCTTTGCCATTTTTCTGGTTGTTTTAAAAAATTTATATTAGGACTTTAGGGAAGCATCAAATATTGATCTAAAGTCAAAATTCCTATTAATTTAAGTTGTCTTCTCGACCTGCATATAATTAAGCTCGACTTCAGTACCTCTACCGAAGATCTTAACTATGACTTTCAATTTCTTCTTATCCTCATTTATCTCTTTGACATCTCCAACAAAATCGTTGAAAGGCCCGTCAATGATCTTTATCGTCTCACCAACAATGAATGGTTCAATCATAGCCGCTGAAACTTCTTGAGAATCATCAACTTTGCCAAGCATTCGATTTGCCTCAACCTGCGTCATTGGAATCGGATGCGTCTTGCCTAAAAAATGAATCACATTAGAAACATTGGTTATAACCTGAACTACCTCTCCCGAAAACTTAGTGTGATCAGCTTCAACTAAAATATATCCTGGAAGGATATTTCTTTCCAGAATCACTTTTTTACCGTTACGTATCTTATAAACCTTCTCTGATGGCACAAGTACTTGCGTCACCACATCTTCCCATTTGTTTCGGGCCATTTCTAGTTCAATACGCTCCTTGATACTTTTCTCTTTGCCACTTACGACTCTGAGAGAATACCATTTTTTATTTTCGGACATGATTTTATGTTTTGCTTGGAATTAAAGACCGTAAACAACTTTTAACAAGCTATTAGCAATAAAATCAAATATAAAAATGATTAGAGCGAAGATTGCAGCACCAACAAGCACTAACTTGGCATTTTCAAAAAGCTCCGGCCACGTTGGCCAAGTGACGTTATTTATCAACTCGTCGTAGCTTTCTCTAAGATAAAGCAAAATATTATCCATCTCCTGTGTATTTAAATAAGACACCTAGATTGATTCCAAGTGAATATTAACAATTTTGCAGGGGAGACAGGGCTCGAACCTGCGACCTACGGTTTTGGAGACCGCCACTCTACCAATTGAGCTACTCCCCTAAAACTTGTACATTCTATTCCTTGCTTAAATGTTTAAACTAAAATATCGAACTGCACAAAAATGAAAAATTAAGCACTAGTTACAGTGCTTAATTTTTCAAAAATATCTTGATAAATAGATTAAGCGATGATTTCAGTTACCTGACCTGCACCAACTGTTCTACCACCTTCTCTAATCGCAAAACGAAGACCTTTCTCCATTGCGATAGGAGTAATTAATTTTACTTCGAGTGAAACGTTATCACCTGGCATTACCATTTCTACTCCCGCTGGAAGAGAAACATCACCAGTTACATCTGTCGTTCTGAAGTAGAACTGAGGTCTATAACCGTTGAAGAATGGAGTATGACGTCCACCTTCGTCTTTACCAAGTACATAAATTTCGCATTTAAAGTGACCGTGAGGCTTAACAGATCCTGGCTTGATTATAACCATACCTCTTCTGATAGCATCTTTATCGATACCTCTTAAAAGGATACCAGCGTTATCACCAGCTTCTCCTCTTTCTAGGATCTTACGGAACATTTCTACACCTGTTACGGTTGAAGTCAATGTTTTCTCGTCTGCTCTCATCATACCGATAATCTCAACTGGATCACCAGTATTGATTACACCTCTTTCGATTCTACCAGTTGCTACAGTACCTCTACCAGTGATAGAAAATACATCTTCAATAGGCATAAGGAAAGGCTTATCAACTTCTCTAAGTGGCTCAGGGATTTGTGCATCCACCGCTGCCATTAGATCCATGATCTTTTGCTTTGCTCCTGCATCGCCTTCAAGTGCCTTCAAAGCTGAACCTTGAATGATTGCAGCGTTATCACCGTCAAATTCATAGGCATCAAGAAGCTCTCTCAATTCCATTTCAACAAGTTCTAACATTTCTGGATCATCTACAAGATCCACTTTATTCATGAACACTACAACCTTAGGCACTCCTACTTGCTTTGCAAGAAGAATATGCTCTCTTGTTTGAGGCATAGGACCATCAGTGGCAGCACATACTAATATAGCACCATCCATTTGAGCCGCACCCGTAACCATGTTTTTCACATAATCGGCGTGACCTGGACAATCTACGTGAGCGTAGTGTCTGTTTACTGTTTCGTACTCTACGTGCGCGGTATTAATGGTAATACCTCTTTCTTTTTCTTCTGGGGCAGCGTCGATAGAATCATAATCTTTCTTCTCCGCGAAGCCTAACTCAGAAAGCACGTAAGTAATTGCGGCAGTAAGGGTAGTCTTACCGTGGTCAACGTGACCAATGGTTCCGATGTTTACGTGTGGTTTGGTTCTAACAAATGTTGATTTAGCCATCAGTTAAAATTTTTTCTGAACTTAAAAATATGTAAATAAATAATATACTACTAAAAAACTTGAGCCAATGATGGGAATTGAACCCATGACCCCTTCCTTACCATGGAAGTGCTCTACCCCTGAGCTACATCGGCAATAACTCTTCTAAAATAAGGTAGGACTAGCCACATAAAATTTGAGCGGAAGACGAGACTCGAACTCGCGACCCTCAGCTTGGAAGGCTGATGCTCTACCAACTGAGCTACTTCCGCATTCAAAGAAGAGAATTCGTGGGGATGATAGGAATCGAACCTATTCAGCCTAAGCAACAGATTTACAGTCTGCCCCGTCTCTCCAACTTCGGCGCATCCCCTCAACACTCTACAAAAATGAGCCGATGGAGGGATTCGAACCCCCGACCCGCTGATTACAAATCAGCTGCTCTGGCCAGCTGAGCTACATCGGCATGCTTTATGTTTTGTCAATTTCTCAAGTTCACTTTAGGATCTTTTTCCAAAAGCGATGCAAAGGTAAGCCAAGTTTTAGAAATACAAAACTTTTTTACTTTTTTTTGGAATATTTTTTTGGCGAATCCTAAGCTACATCATTAACCAAATAACGATTTTACAGTATCAATCATCCATCAACCAATTTATAAGGCCAATTATGTCGGCTAAATCGTCATACTGTTCACCAAAAATCAAAATAGTGCGATCTACGGATTATCGAAAAACAGTTAATTTTCAAATTTAAATTTCGAATTATGTATCATATTTTAACGTGACTAAAATATAATTTTAAAATAGTAAGAAAATCGCAATTTTTATAATTTTTTATTTTCATAAAATATTTATTCACTTTTAAAAACACTTGTAAATTGCTAAATTATATTAATTTTGTTCCTTTATTTATTATTTAACTTTAACAAAATTTGTTTCATGCGTAAGTTACACTTCCTGTTCGCTATTTTATTGATAAGTTTTACGGTTGCAACTGCCCAGCGCAATTGTGGTTCAATGGATGTCCTCCAAAAACAACTTTTAGAAAATCCTTCAATGCTCAGAAACATGGAAGAGATTGAAAAACAAGTAAATGACTATATCCGAAATCATTCTAATGGTGGAGGGAGAGCAGTCATCACCATTCCTACAGTATTTCATATAGTATATAATTCGTCCGTTCCTGCTCAAAACATATCGGATGCGCAAGTACAAAGCCAAATGACTGTTTTGAATAATGATTTTAGAGCACTGAATAGCGATGCGGGTTTGTTGGCAGGGACCGTTTTTGCGGGAATGGCAGCTGACTGTGAAATTAATTTTTGTTTAGCTACGCAAGATCCTAACGGTGTCGCAACAACAGGAATCACAAGAAAATCGTCAACAGTTACATCGTGGGGCACCAACGATAACGTTAAAAAAAGTTCCGCAGGTGGCGTTGACCCCTGGAATAGAAACAACTATCTAAATATATGGGTATGCAATATCGGTGGAGGCATCTTGGGATACGCACAATTTCCAGGCGGAAGTGCTGCTACAGACGGTGTCGTATGTGATTACAGGTATACTGGTACAATAGGTACAGCTACAGCGCCTTTCGATAAGGGTCGAACTGCTACACATGAAGTAGGACATTGGTTAAACCTGAGACATATCTGGGGAGATGCTACTTGTGGTAATGATTTAGTTTCGGATACTCCTGTACACAACACTTCAAATGGCGGTTGTCCTAGCTATCCACATTTGTCAACATGTACCGGAACACCAATTGAAATGACAATGAACTATATGGACTATACAAATGATGTTTGTATGTACATGTTTTCTCCCGGCCAAAAAACTAGAATTAGAGCAATAGTTGATGCTGGTGGGGCAAGAGCTACACTAGCTTCTTCACCAGGTTGCAATGCTTCTGGCGGTGGCGGTGGCGGTGGTACTTGCGCTGCTCCAACGAGTTTAGGCGTTTCAAGTGTTACAACTTCAACTATTTCAATGACTTGGCTTGCAGTTACAGGAGCTACAAGCTATGTTCTTGAGTATAAATTACCAACGGCCTCAACTTGGTCTATCATAAATACAACAATAACTGCTGCCATTGCTTCAGGATTACAATCAAATACAACGTATAATTTCCGCGTGAAAACAATTTGTGGAAACACCGCTAGCACTTATTCCAATACAGTCAATGTCGCTACCGCGGCAACAGGTGGCGGCGGCGGCGGCGGCGGTGGTTGCGCGGACGTTTATGAGTCTAATAACTCAAGAACTGCTGCAAAAACAATCGCTTTGAATACAAATATAAGTGCGGTTATCTCGTCTACATCAGATAAAGATTGGTTTAAGTTCAATAATACTTCAACCATGAAAAATGTGAAGGTCGACCTCACAAACTTACCTGCTGATTATGACATGAGACTATATAGAAGTACTACCCAAGTAGCAATATCAGAACTTGATGGTACAACCCCAGAGCTATGTATCTATAACACAACATCGACTGCAACAACATATTATGTACAAGTATATGGTTTTAACGGCGCCTTCAATGCGTCATCTTGCTACAATCTTTTTGCTACGATTTCTGGATCTCAATTTAGAACAGAAAATGGTCAAGACATAGTGGAACTTGAAACTGTGACTAATGATTTTGCCATCTTCCCTAATCCGGCAAGCGATGAAATCACCATTCTACTGCCTTTTGGCGGTGATAGTGAAGGTAATCTGTATATTTCAGATATAATGGGAAAAGTAATCTTGAACCAGAATATTCAAGGTGCTAAAGGACAAAATCAGATCATGATCGATGTGGGAAGTATAAATAACGGATTGTACTTAGTCACTTTCAAAACTGGCGATGACGTCTATACTCAAAAATTAGTGATCGCTAAAAACTAGGTAAGCCTTTTTAATGGTCTAAAAATAAAGAGCTATCCTAAACAAGGGTAGCTCTTTTTTTAGCCCGGCTTGAAAATATTGGTATAAATACTTTCTTAAATAAAATAAAACGAGCATTATAGAGTTTGATATTTAACAACAAAATAAAAATAGAAATTTATGAAAAACGTGTTAACCATCATCCTTATGATTCTGCTAAATCAAATTGTTTTTGCCCAAACTACAAAGATAAATTATAATACTCGCGTAGGCGCCATATTTAACGCACCTTACTTCGAAAGCAGTGCTGGATTACAAAACGAAAACTTAGTTATTCCTTCATTTCAAGGAAAATTAGGATGGTCTTTGGGATTTAGTGCGTCAAAACAGCTAAAAGAAACTTCAAATTGGCTGTTGGGAGTGGATTTTGATTTTATGCGAAAAAGTTACCAACTTGAATCTAACAATTTCCCACCATTAATGGGGCCTACATATCAGCAAGATTTTGTAGTCATAAGACCGACTTTGGGTTATAGTTTTACGGAAAACTTAGGTATAGATTTCGGTCCATACATGCAACGAAGCATTGGAAAGAAAAAGCAAGAAAATGCTCCAGTGAATTTCGATCCTGCCTTTAATGAAAACGAAAACGTAGATTATGGCGCAAGTTTAGGGCTAAATGTTATGCTCAAGCCTATCAACATAAAACTAATATTACAGCAAGGATTAAATGTTTCAAAATATATAGAAATAACTGATGATTTAGGAAATCAAGTCGGTAGTATCAGTTCGTACAATAGAACTTATCAGTTTCAGGTCGGTTATAATTTTTAATTCAGCGCGACAGACACGCGAAGGCAGGTTAATCGCACAATAAAAATAGCTCGATATTAAATCAAGCTATTTTATTGTTAGTTTATTTATCTTCGTCAGGATCTACCTCCTCATCTAAATCTTTGACCGCTTTATTGACATCTTTGGTCGCCTTTTTTAGCTTTGTGAGCTCTACCATTTTGTTGTCGGCCGTGTGGTCAACAGTCGGTGCTTCCTTAGATTCTGTCTTTTTCCTTCCGAAAGTAAATCCTTTGGCATCTGTTCCAACAAAAATAGTATCACCTGCATTGTATTCTCCGCTGAGTACTTGCTTTGCGAGTTGATTGATGATCTCAGACTGAATCACCCGAGTCATAGGTCTCGCACCGAAAGCGGGCTCGTAGCCTAAATCAGCAAGTAAAGTGAGTGCTTGCTCATCAAATTCTATATTGATTTCCTGTTTTGCAAGATTCTTAGTAAGTTTTTTGAGCATCAATATGGCTATCTGCTTAATTTCAACCTTGCTAAGCGGCAAAAACATAATTTTCTCATCTATACGATTGAGAAATTCAGGTCTTAGCGTGTCCTTTAAAGCTTCAAAAACTTCAATCTTGGTCGTTTCGATGATGTCAAGACGATGTTTATCGCCTAATGCATCGAGATCTTCAAAGTTTTCCAGGATAATCTCAGCACCCATATTAGATGTCATGATGATGATCGTATTTTTGAAATTGGCCACGCGGCCTTTGTTATCTGTCAATCTACCGTCGTCAAGAACCTGAAGCAATATATTGAAAGTATCGGGGTGTGCCTTTTCGATTTCGTCAAGGAGAATAATAGAATACGGTCGACGACGAACTGCTTCGGTCAACTGTCCTCCTTCATCATAGCCAACATATCCGGGAGGCGCGCCCACAAGTCTAGACACCGAGTGTTTCTCTTGATATTCTGACATATCTATTCGCGTGATAGCCGTCTCATCGTCAAAAAGCACTTCGGCTAGGGCTTTGGCAAGTTCAGTCTTTCCCACACCTGTAGGGCCTAAAAATATAAATGAGCCGATCGGTTTCTTATCGTCCTGTAATCCCGCACGAGATCGACGTACAGCGTCGCATACCGCTACGACAGCTTCTCTCTGTCCGATAAGCCTCTTGCCGATTTCGTCTTCAAGCGCAAGTAACTTCTTTTTTTCGCTAGTCACCATCTTGGTAACAGGAATACCTGTCCACTTTGATACAACTTCAGCAATATCATTTGCAGTCACGTTTTCACTGGTAAATCTTGATTCCTCTGGTATTTTATCGAGATTATCGGTGGCCACTTTGAGCGCAGCTTCGGTATCTTTGAGATCACCATATCTTATTTTAGCTACTTTTTCAAAATCACTTTCCCGTTCTGCTTTCTGGGCATCATGTTCTAGCTGCTCGATTTGTTTTTTGATATTTTGAATCGTGTCAACGATCTCCTTTTCTGATTGCCATGAAGCTCTTACAGAATCCAACTTCTCTTTAAAATTGGCTATTTGCTCAGCAATAACTTTGAGTTTTTTCTCATCTTTCTCACGTTTTATATATTCACGCTCTATTTCTAATTGCCTCAATTTACGATCGAGTTCGTCGATATCCTCCGGCACTGAATCTAGTTCTAGACGCAACTTGGCTGCAGCCTCATCTATCAAATCAATGGCTTTGTCTGGAAGTTTACGTTCTGAAATATACCTATGTGATAGCTCCGCAGCTGCAATGAGCGCTTCATCCATGATACCTATCTTGTGGTATACCTCATATTTCTCTTGGATACCGCGGAGAATCGAAATGGTATCCTCTACAGAAGGCTCATCAATATCGACGGTTTGAAATCTTCGTACCAGCGCTTTATCGTTTTCAAAATACTTTTGGTATTCATCCAAAGTTGTAGCACCCATTGTTCGTAACTCACCACGTGCTAATGCGGGCTTAAGGATATTTGCGGCATCCATTGCACCTTGGCCGCCGCCCGTGCCTATAAGGGTATGTATTTCGTCAATAAAGAGAATAATCTCTCCGTCAGAGTTAGTGACCTCATTGATGACTGCTTTGAGTCGCTCTTCAAACTCCCCTTTGTATTTTGCACCAGCGACTAGGGCCGCCATATCCAAGGTAAATATGCGCTTGGTTTTTAGATTTTCGGGTACATCTTGCTTGACAATTCGCCACGCGATACCTTCGACTATTGCAGTCTTTCCTACACCCGGATCACCGAGGAGAATAGGATTGTTTTTCTTGCGTCGTGAAAGTATATGGAGGATCCGACGGATCTCTTCATCTCGACCTATAATCGGATCTAACTTGCCAGATTCGGCACGCTCATTGAGATCAATTGCAAATTTCTTAAGGCTATTGTATTGGCTTTCAGCATGTTGATCAGTGACCTTTCGCCCCTTACGAAGTTCTAAAATGGCGGCCTTTAGCCCATCAATCGTTGCACCTTGGTCTTTTAATAAGGTAGCGGCCTTGTCTTTGCCGGATAAAATACCCAGCAAAACAAGTTCTAAGCTTATAAAATCATCTGCAAACTCTTTTAAGAAGTCTCGCGCCGAAGCAAGGGCTTTATTGGCATCAGAAGTCAAGAATTGTTTGTCACCACCTTTGACACGTGGAAGTCTTTCGATTTCAACTAAAAGGTCTCTTTTGAGCGCTGTCATATTGACTCCAACTTTTGTTAGAAGAAATTCAACTAATTTGGGGTCTGTATCCATAACACCCCGCAAAAGGTGTACTGTATCAACCGCTTGCTGGTCAAGTGAACCTGCTAGCTGCTGCGATTTGAGGATTGCTTCTTGTGAATTAACAGTAAAATTATCGTATGTCATTGGAAATATATAATATTTGGGTTAAAAGTAGTTTAAAAAAATAAATTCTAATTAAGGTTGATCAAATTTCCAACCAAACGTAAAGATATGTCAAAATGGCAGTATTTTTTTGGAGGTTTGGCGGATTTTGATAATTTGATATATTTGGATCTTTTGGTAATTTGGGTATTCTAGGTAATCTGGAGGGCTTGGGTAGTTTAGCATATCTACAAGTTTTGTTAATTACCTAGTACACTCAAGCATTTTCTCATTCAACGTTTTATTTTTTTTCCCAACGTTTGTAAATGTCTTGTTGGTTTGGTCTATTGATTGGAATCTCGTTTAATGGCTCGCATGGAATGAGGGTTTCCTGACAATCTGCCGGGAGTTGTTGATACAACTTAGTTCCTTCTGTCTTCCAATGTATCATTTCATCTGATATTTGTTTGACGATGCGAGCTGGATTACCCACGATCATACTACGGTCTTCATATTGCTCGCCGGCTTTGATAAACGTAAGTGCGCCAATGATACATTCAGTACCGATGATGACATCATCCATAATCACACTATTCATTCCGACCATACTATTACGTCCAATCACAGCACCATGAATGATCGCTCCGTGTCCGATGTGCGCACTAGGATGTAGGATAACTGACTTACCTGGAAACATATGAAGAGTACAATTTTCTTGCACATTACAGCCGTCGTGGATGATGATTTCACCCCAGTCGCCACGAATAGCAGCTCCCGGACCGATATACACATTAGCTCCGATAACTACATTACCCGTCACCGTCGCTTGAGGATGCACAAAAGAACTAGCATGAACTACTGGAGTATAACCATTGAAGCGGTAGATCATAAGCGGCGTGATTTTCTTTTGTATACTTAAGAAATAGTTTGTCCGAAAGTCAATAACGTACCATTAGGATCAATGAGTGCAAATTCTCTTTGTCCCCAAGGTTTGTCACCCAATGGCGCATTAGGATGTATACTAATGCCAGCATCCATATAAGTTTGGTAAAGTCCATCGATATCAGTATCAACTCGCAGATAAATCATAAAATCGGATTTTGCAGGAACCAAACTAGGAAAATGGAAAAAATGTATCTCCATTTCACCTTGATTCAAAATTAGGTAATCTCCGTAGTCAGCTGTTAAAACAAAGTTTAAAGCACCGTAATAGTTTATCGTTTCAGTGCGATCGATAAATGGGAGTTTTGAAATGATTTGCTCAATCATTGTTATACTTATTTTAAATATAGAGCGAAGATAATGTTTCGATTCAAAGATAAGGTATATTTTTGTATGTTTGCATCTTACAAAATGAATTGTTATGGCACTCGAAATCGTAGAAGTCACTTTTGAAAAAGGCATAGGCGAGTTCATTGACTTCCCTCATGAACTTCACAAAAACGATCCAAATTACGTCCCAGAAATTTTTATTGGACAAAAAGATATGATGAATCCTAAAAAGTTTCCTTTCTTTTTGTTCGGTCAAGCTAAATTTTTTCTCGCAAAAAGAGATGGTATCATCGTAGGTAGGATCGCAGCTATCGATAATCCTAGATACAATGAATTATTCAATAGTAGCATCGGCTTTTTTGGTTTTTTTGATTTTATTGATGATTTAAAAGTCAGCAAGGCACTGTTACACACCGCTTGTGAATATGCTCGAGACAAAGGATATTATCACATATCAGGACCGACTAATTTTACAACGAATAATACAGCAGGCGTTTTGGTAGAAGGATTTGATGATCCTCCCAAAATTATGATGACCTACAATTTTCCTTATTATCAAAATCATTACGAGAGTTTTGGTCTTGTAAAAGATATGGATCTCTTTGCATACATGCTATACACAGATCAAGTTTCTGAAAAGTCATTAAGGTTATCAAGTTTGCTTGAGGAACGGCTGGCGGGTAAGGGAATTACCATTCGAAATATCAATCTTAAAAACATTGATGCTGAGGCTAATCGTATCAAGGAAGTATATAACGCGGCTTGGGAGAACAACTGGGGATTTGTGCCTTTTACCGATGGGGAATTTGAATTCTTGAAAAACGATCTCAAGATGATTGCTGATGAAAAATTTATGTACATTGCAGAAAAAGAAGGCAAACCCATCGGCTTCAATATTACATTACCAAATATCAATGAGATTCTGATCAAAAATAAAAGGGGACGATTGTTTCCTTTCGGCATATTCAGGCTCTTGCTTGGCAAAAAGAAAGTAAAAACGGTTCGCATTCTTGCCATGGGAATCCTTGAAGAATATCGCAAACTTGGTATCGAAGCCATCTTTTATGCTAAAAATATTGAAGAAGCTCGTCGTCGAAAATTGATAGGCGGTGAAGGCTCGTGGATTTTGGAAAACAATGTAGAAATGGTTACGGGACTAGAACGTTTGGGTGGTGTAAAGTATAAGACATACCGATTATACACCAAGGAATTATAAATCTCATATGAGTGTCCAAAAACGAGTATTAGTCACAGGTGCCAATGGATTTATAGGACGATTTATACTGTTGCAAGCGGCAGCGCAAAGTCTGATTCCATATGCAGGTGTGCGCGCAAATGCTTCTCTGTCGACTATTGCTGATTTGGGTCTAAACATGGTCACCTTAGATTATGACGATGTTTCGTCGCTTAGTGCAGTTATTGATCGTTATCAATTTGATTATATTATCCATAACGCTGGGATGACGCGGTCTCCATCTCTTGATGCATTAATCAAAGTCAATACCGACTATCTTAAAAATATAGTAGAAGCTATGAGATTGTCTCAGCATAAAGTAGAAAAACTGCTCTATGTAAGTAGTCTAGCTGCTTTCGGGCCGGCAGACAAGTTGAATTCGGGTATCGTCACTTCTAACACATCGCCCAATCCAGTCACTAACTATGGACGTAGCAAGCTGACAGCCGAGCGCTACCTAACGCAGCAAACAGACATTCCATATTTGATCATCAGACCAACAGCAGTATATGGACCCGGCGAAAAAGATCTATTGACTGTTTTCCAAATGATAAAGAAAGGTATTGATTTGGTCGCAGGTTTTATACCGCAAAAACTGACCTTTATCTATGGTGAAGACCTCGCAAGATTGATGGTCATGATGGTAAAGTCGGATCAAAATCAAAAGGCCTATTTTGCTTCAGACGGTCGCGTTTATCTGGGTGCAGAATTTAGCCAACTGATCAAATCTGCAGTAGGTCGTAAGGCGATCAAGATAAAATTGCCCATTCCACTGATCAGAACTATCGCCTTTATGAGTGAAAAGATAGGAAAAATAACACATAACTATCCTGTCCTAAATATCGATAAAGTCCACGAAATCAAAGCTCGCAATTGGAGTGTAGATGTATCTGAAACATTCGATGACTTTGGTTTTACACCAAAATATACGCTTGAAACTGGTGTACCAGAAACGGTGGCTTGGTATCGAAAAGTGAAATGGTTGTGATGGTGGGACGGTCTACGGGTTATGCCCGGAGTATCTACGGAGTATCTACGGACTATCTACGGAGTATGGTCGGGACAACCTCGGGACAACGATTCAATTTCTAAGGAACAACGTAACGATTTGTGTCGTCCTGAGATGGCTATAAGTTCAGCAATTTAACCTAAAATAACTATACATGCTGTACAATTAATGCTAAAATAACTAAACGCATCATTTTTTTTACTCGATTCATCTATTTTTCATACGGAATCCAACTTCATAATCAGGTTCTTTTTGGACGATGTTATAATCCAGTATTGGCGCGAAAAGCAAAATAATCTTTGTTATAGGCTTGTAGATGTTCTGCAACTTTGTCGTATATTATCTGCTGATGGTGTATAGTTGGTATAATCGAGAATCGTTGATAATTTATTAATATACTGATTTTCAGTAGTATGTAAGATCTTTTTTCAACTTTTTAAATAGCTTAACAAGTTATTATCAACTAATCTTGGATAGGTTTTTTTACTAGTATCAAACTTTAGATTTTGGCACTAAATTTAAAGTAACACCTTACATTTTGGCTATAAATTTAAAGTGACATTTTAGATTTTGGGTATAAATTTAAAGAAGTAACTTTAAATGAATACTCAAAATCTATCAAAAACTCCTATTTCTTCTCCGGAGCTGTCACCTTCAATGCCAGCTCTGTCAACTGTACATCATGTATCGCCGATGGCGCATCGATCATCATATCGCGACCCTGATTGTTCTTAGGGAAAGCAATGAAGTCACGGATGGAAGATTGACCATTCATGACAGCACACAATCTATCCAATCCAAATGCTAGTCCTCCATGTGGCGGCGCGCCATACTCAAAAGCACCTAGTAAAAATCCAAACTGTGCTTCGGCTTCTTCTTTGCTAAATCCGAGTAAGTCGAAGTTCTTTGATTGGAGTGCTCTATCATGTATACGGATGGAACCACCACCTATTTCAGCGCCATTAATCACCATATCATAAGCGTCAGCTTTGAGTGCTTTCATGGTTTCATGGTCACCGTCTAGCATACGAGAGATGTCTTCTTTCTTTGGTGAAGTAAATGGGTGATGCATCGCATGAAATCTATTGGACTCTTCATCCCATTCTAGCAATGGAAAATCGATCACCCATAGTGGTTTGAAATCACCTGCCTTCATTAAGCCCAATTTCCGACCTAATTCCAAACGCAATTCGCTAAGTTGCTTACGCGTCCTGTCCGTCTCACCACTCAAGATAAACAAGATATCCCCTTTCTCAGCACCAAATTTATCCATCCATGTGCGAAGTACATCATCACTATAGAACTTACCGATGGTGGACTTGATACTACCATCTTCTTGATATTTGACATAAACAAGGCCTTTTGCTCCTATCTGCGGACGCTGTAACCACTCGGTGATATCTTTTAGATCTTTGTTGGAATAAGTCTCTGCGATTCCTTTGGCGCAAAGCCCTACAATTAGTTCAGCACTATCAAAAATCGAAAATTCGTGCCCTTTTGCAAATTCATTCATTTCAACAAATGGCATATCAAATCGCAAATCTGGCTTGTCTGAACCATACGTTTTCAAGGCATCATCGTAAGACATACGCGGAAAATCGCCCAAATCTAGCCCCAAAGTTTCTTGGAACAAATGTCGCGTCAATCCCTCAAAAGTATTGAGGATATCTTCTATATGGACAAACGACATCTCGCAGTCGATTTGTGTAAATTCTGGTTGGCGATCGGCACGCAGATCTTCATCTCTAAAACACTTCACAATCTGGAAATACTTATCAATGCCAGCTACCATCAAAATCTGCTTGAACGTCTGTGGAGACTGCGGTAAGGCATAAAATTGCCCTTGATTCAAACGACTTGGCACCACAAAATCCCTTGCACCTTCCGGTGTAGACTTGATCAAAAACGGTGTTTCAACTTCTAGAAATGCTTGATCACTCAAATACTTACGGATGGCCAGCGTCAACTTTGATCTAAAGATGATATTACTCTGTACTTGTGGACGTCTGATGTCGAGATATCTATATTTCATACGTAAGTCATCACCACCATCTGTATCTTCTTCTATTGTAAAAGGAGGTACTTTTGACTCATTGAGAACAGTAAGTTTCTGTACTTCGATTTCGATGTCGCCGGTC
>JANMMV010000448.1:0-6573 GCA_031373565.1 Saprospiraceae bacterium | reverse complement strand
AAAACTCGAATGAACCGTTTCCGGGAGCCGCACTTCTTAAACCTGATACATTGACATCATAACTAAATCCTATACCAAATTCTTCATAGTTGAATCTTGATGATAGTATAACTGCATCAGAATGTATTCCACCTTCTACCTTGTTACCTACTCGGTACCATGTACCAATCTCAAATGATTGGTTTAAGGTACGGCTTGGTCCCATCGCAAATCTAAGATTAGCACCTGCATTTACGCTGCGGTGTGGTCCTTGAGACATAAACACTGCAAAAGGTAAAATGGAGAGTTTACGTCTAAGCTCATATTGTAGACCTGCATGGATCGTATATTTGGAGTATAAACTAACTTTGCTATCTAGAAATGAAACGTTAGGTCTATTGATGTGTGCAATGGCAGCACCAACATACCAGTTTGTATAATTATCAATGATGCTAAACCATAGCACGCCTGCTGACAAATCTGGGTAGATAAAATTGAAATCTGTAAAATTAGGCTCATTAGTGGGCAATGTAGGATCAAAACCAGTTGATAAGATCTGTGATGGCCATTTAAGCGAATTATTACTAATACCACGCTGCCCTAGACCTGCATCTGCGCCGATCACCAGATATGATGCTTTCTTGCGGTAACCTGCCATTTTTTTACTGTAAGAAAGGGAAACTCGACCCTGCGTAGTGCCGAATCTAGACTCTCCTGCAACATCACCCCAAATTGAACCGCCAATCCCGAAGTAATCTTCACGACCAACAGGTATCTTTTGATCGTATGAAACAGAGTATGTGTTGTATGCGTTCGCGCCCAAGACACCTGCCCATTGATTGCGATAATTCGCTACCATACGTGTTTTACAATTCATAACACCAGTCATAGCAGGGTTAAGATTGAGAGGTGACATGTAAAATTGTGTAAAATGAATGTCTTGAGCTCCCAATGAAATAGAAAAACAAAGGAGTAAAACAACATTTAATTTTGTGAAGAACTTTGTCATATTATAGGTATTAAAAATATGTCGGTTTAGGTGGATAAAAAATGATTTGACTGAAGGGTAAAAATATATAATAATTTGAAAGTAGGGTGATTTAATTGTAAAAAAATATACAAATGACTCCTTATTTAACATTTAAAATCAATTCACTTTCCAATTAGCACCAAAAGTATTCACAATATGGTTGTCCATTTCGTCAGCATTGTCCAAGAGATTCTTAAAAAGTTTTACCAAAGTATGCATTTTTAAAAATTGATCAAAAACTAACATCGAAAGTACTACCTCATTCCCCTTAAGAGCAAAAGTAAGCCCTTCCAGATAAAAATTCTTTTGTAATAGAAACGTGTAAACATCTACGATTTGCTCATTTGGTAACGTACAAACTATTGCGTCACCGACTAACAAACCTGTTTTTTCGTAATAAGACACATCCACAGTTGCTGTACCCTGCGTCAATCTCCAATTAAAAGGTCCCTTGCGTGTCAACGGCACCTCATAACCCAATGACTTTATCATTGTTTCTACAGTATGGCTGATACCATAAGGCTCATAATCGAGAATATCGCTAATATATTTGATAGACGTACCGCATTGTTGACAATAATCAACTTTATCAACAACTTCATCCAAACTTAATAAATTGCATGACGAACATTTGACAGCAGGTTTTCGGCCACTCTTAACATAATCAGTAATTACTGACTTGATGTATCTTGTAGGTAAGGTAAACCCGATACTCTGCCCTTTTTCAAAAACAAAAGTATTGAGACCTAGAATAGTTCCGCGATCAGACATCAATGGGCCGCCGCTGTTGCCAGGATTAAGTGCTGCGTCATGCTGAATATACTGAATTTCGCCTTCGTTATGTTTAAGACTTGAGACTATGCCTTTAGTGGCCGTAAACTTAAGATCAAATGGATGCCCTGCTGCAAGGATAGAATCTCCTTCGTGTACGCTTCCATTATCCAATAATAGTGTAGGCATATTATGATTAAGCGGTGCGCTCAAAACTGCTAAATCCAAACGCTCATCAAGCAAGACGACTTGGATCATTTGCTTGTGGAATTGACAGCCGTCTGCAACGACTTCTTTAAATCCTCTCACTACGTGTTCGTTTGTTACAATGAGGTCGTATTCGCCGATGTATACGCCAGTCCCTGTGCTATATGGTGTAGCTATTTGGATAACGATTTCTTCAAGTGTATCTATTTGTTGTTGCATCGTTATATTTGCTCATATTTTAGAGTGGTCAACATAAAAATGTAACTTTGAGCAAAATTACTTTCACTGCTAAAGTCTAATAGTTTAATATCTAGCGCTGCGTCAGGATACGCTCCTTCTCGCCAAGACTTAAGATAAACAGCCAGTTGTTTCTTGATTTCCTTTGAAGCGAGCTTGATATCGAAGGTAGGACTAAATTTTAGTTGTGTAAAAAAATCACTGTACATCACTTTATAGTAAAAATGTAACAAGGTCATGATAACGTCTGGTAAGGCATAAGCATATAAGGAGTGTCCGATAATATAGCCGCAGATTGCCTTCGCATACGGCTCGGGATGTTGACTACCATACCATGCCAAATCTTTTTGTTGAGCATCTATAATACTGAGTAGCATCTTATTTCCCTCAGGTTTTGACATGCCAAATGTAGAATTGACGTCATACAGCTGGCGACCAACCACTTCTATTGGGTAAGACCGGATTTCAATAATCTTTTCAATTATGATTCTATTTTTGTCATGCACAGAAGTCACATTGTCATCAAAGTAGATTTCATGACAAAACGCTAATTTCTCTTTGATGATCCCTTCTGGCTTGATTAGATAATCGATTTTGTAAACTAGATCTAAGAGGAGAAATGAAATAGCGCCAGGATATTCTTGCGCGTGTAGCGTACCATTCATCGCGTGATCCAACGTCGTATCAATCCACAATGTGAAAGTATCAAATTTGGTTTGGATCTCACTATTACTTATCAATCTTATATGATTTCTTGTAAGTGGCATAAGCCCTTTGAATCTATTGAGCAGAATATCATCTTTGCGGTCAGCTTCAGTAGCGAGCTCTTTGAGCGCTTGATATAATTTGTGAGGAGTACTATCTTCCACCATGGTGTCAAATATAAGTGTCACGTATTTCTCGTCTTCTATGCCATACTTGGTAAACTTGAGTTCATAGTTTGCCTCAAGAAGGTATCGCATAAGCGGTAGATTGTTTAATTCTGTCTCCACTATACGCGCTGTTGCAAAGAATTTTTTGTAATCAGCAATACCTTCTATTACGATAGAACCTTGGTAAATGATGAAAGATAATATCCCTTGATGAAGCTTATATTGGACATTGTCACCTTTATCATTGCAGAGATAATCAAAAAAATGAACGTAGGATTGAATATACTTTTCATTTTCAAACTCAGTCAAAGCTTTGTCCCAAGAAAGATATTTGTCTGGTGACTTACTTGCATCAGTAAATCTCCCAAACTGTATATTTTGCTCTACTATCGGAGGTGAAGACTTAAATAAATTAGAGAGCAGTCCCATTGGTTTTCTGGTGATTCGGCTGTAAATGTATTGTTTAAAAGTGGTATTTTGGGAGTTTTAGGTGTAAAAATCAAGCTATACTTTGAGTTTTAGGGGATTTTTTTCCTTGCCGGAGCTAAAAATCCCACTAAAATCTTAGTTTCAACTCCAAATTCGCAGTTAGGATAACTGTCGAGCCGCTGGCTCTTATCTTGTGATGTATGGACATCCACCACGGAATATATTCCGCAGTTAGGATCACTGTCGAGCCGCTGGCTCTTAAGTGTATCTACATGTTTAACGTCGTAAATCTGCCAGAGCGGTAAACTCGACTTATTTTTGAACGGCGGAATGTATTCCGATGGCATAAATGAGTAAATCTATGGAGTGCCGTAGGTACGGTGCAAATTATGTATCGAGCCGCTGGCTCTTAGGAGTATCTAAATGCTCAAAGTGTTATTAATGGTCGGAGCTGAAAATTCGACTACACTTTAAAATGAAAAGAGCCTTGCAGCGCGTGGCTACAAGACTCTGTATTGCATTACAAAATGAAAAATTTCTATGGTTTGGCTTCTACTGAATTCATGCCTGTGAGCTTTGTAAGTTTGGCTGATTCGAGTTGCTTATTGATTTTTTCGAGATAAACTTTATTTGTTTTTTCGATCCGCGTATTGGTATCATTGATCTCTTTCGAGAGGATGTCGGTTTTTGCATTGATCGTACTATTTGGAGTACCTTCATATGAAAGTATCGCTCCATAAACTTCGGCTATTCTTTCTCGTAAACGCTCTTCATCAGCAAAAATGGAGCTTTGTTTTGTTGGCAAAATAAATTTACGAACATTCTCTAACGAATCTCTGTACACCGTTAATTGGTCCCTCAATTTTTTGCTAATCGCTTGATTTTTGAGCAACTGATCGATTTGCTTTTGCGTCTCGACAATTTTACTGTTTGCGGTACCTAGGTCTTCGAACTGCTTGTATAATTTGAGAGACATATCATATTGACTCTGACGCTCTTGCGCTGTATAATCGGCATATGGATTTTCTTTGATCTCAAAAGCATGTTCATAGATTTTGCCTGCGATCTCGACACTAGCGGTGTACTTACCAGGAAGAACGAGGGGACCTTGGAATCCACCGGAACCCATTTTAGTTCCTCCCTCAGGACCCTTTGGCGGCTTCATTCTCATATCCCAAAACAGCTTGTTTACACCTTTGGCTTTGCCACCGTCTAGATCTCTTAAGACTTTACCATTTGCGTCTTTGATATATATTTTCATCGTCTCCTCATTAGCTCTATCTTTAAGATAATAAGGTATCACCACTATATCAGTATAATTTCCTCCTATAAATTCTCCAGCATTGAAAGCTTGATTGCCTCCCAAAAGACCATTAGAATTGATAGCTGGACGACTATCCATAAATACAAGAGGGCTAGCAAGATCTATTGAAGCCAACTGCCTCATCGGTGTGATGTCATCGATAATATAAATACCTCTACCGTGTGTCGCTACGATCACATCATTGGATTCTGCATGGATATAAATATCGCGAACCATCGCATACCAAGGGAATGAAGCTTTGTATCTAACCCATGATGAGCCCATGTCCATACTAATGAATAGGCCCATTTCTGTTCCTAGGAACAAGAGGTTAGGATTGACGATGTCTTGGATAATTTTATTGGCAAATCCTGAGAACTCCTTACTGTCAAACTTTGTCCACGTTTTGCCCATGTCTTTTGACATAGCAGCATACGTTTTGTGATCGCCATATGTGTGATTATCAAAGGTTGCAAAGATTACATTTTTGTCGTGCTTAGAGGCATCCACACTAGACACCCACGTGCCTGAAGGGATGCCTGCAGCAGCGTAATTTTTGGTTAAGTTTGCCCAATTCTTTCCACCATCCGTCGTGAGTTGTAAATTGCCATCATCTGTGCCAACGACGATCATGTTACCATCAAGCGGGGACTCGTCCATGGTAAAAATAATACAGTGATTTTCGGCCGAGGTGTTGTCTGCAGATAGGCCACCCGAATCTTCTTGTTGTTGCTTCGCCTTATCATTGGTAGTTAGATCAGGTGATAACTTCGTCCACGACTTACCTTGGTCATCAGATCTGAAGAGGTATTGGTTTGCTGTATAAATAGATCCTGCTTTGTTAGGACTAGTGGCTAAGAGTGTATTCCAGTGCCAACGATACTTATCATCATTAGGTCCTTCGTAAGGCTTGATACTTCTTGACGTATTAGTCCTAGTATTGACTCTAAACATGTTGCCACCTTGGTATTCTGCATAACAGTAATCAGGATTAATAGGATCAGGAATCACCCAAAATCCATCTCCTCCAAACAATGAAACCCAGTCACTATTCTCGACCCCACCCGGTGATTGACTTGCTGCCATCCACGATCCATTGTCTTGTAGCCCGCCGTACACATGGTAGAAAGGCTTGCCATTGTCAGCATTAACATGATAGAACTGAGATACTGGAAGGTCTCTGACAAAACTCCAATTGTTGCCTTTGTTGACACTCATGTAGACACCGCCGTCTGTTCCTAAGTACATATGCTCAGGGTTGTTTGGATTGATCCAAAGCGCATGATGATCAGCATGTACGCCACCACCTGGCGCATCATAAAACGAATATCCACCATCATCTGATATTGACATATTGAATGCAGGACGGTATACACGATTTTCGTTTTTGGGATCAAAGACGATCGCAGAAAAATAAAAAGGCCGTGCTTTTACATTAAAAGTTGATGCTTTTTCAGTCCAAGTATTACCCCCATCTTCTGAAAGATAGAGGGCTGTATTTTTAGCTTCACAAATCATAATGAGTCTATCAGGTTTACTTGGCCACGGCGCTGTCCACCTCGGTCTACCTGCCCGACGTGATGGCGCTCGAAGTGGGCTACGTGGGCCGCTTTGCCCAAGGTGGCGGTCTGGACAACCTGGCCAAGGCGCCCTACAACATCCAGCAGTTTGAATCGCGCTGGGTGCCCTATGCGCTGAAGCAAGCCACCAACGGCAAGGGCGCCATCGTCGCCGCGCCGACCGAC